>DATCDE010000024.1 GCA_036510875.1 Actinomycetes bacterium | reverse complement strand
TTGGCCCGCGTGCCGCCCGAGGCCTCGTACTCGGCGACCTGACCGGCCACCCACGTCGACGCGCTCGGCTCGTACTCGCCAGTGATGAGCATCTTCCCCTCCTCGCCTCGACGGGACCGGCAGCCTGATGTGGTTCCGGCTGGGTGCGCACAGCGATCGTAGGCGGCACTGGCGCCGGGTTGCCGGGGCGGCCGAGCCCAGCGGGATCCTGATCCCGTCGAGGAAGCCCTGGTGGCGCCTTGGTGCGCCACTGGGTCAGGTTCAGTCGGTACATGCTCGTGGGCCGTCGAGCGATGCCAAGCGATTGGTACAGGTCGTTGGCCGCTTCCCGCTCCGGCCGTGAGGTGAGGTCCACGTGCCGTGCGCCTGCGCGGCGCGCTTCATCGACCGCTGTGCGTGCCAGCTCCCGGCCGATGCCCTGCCGTCGATCTTCCAGGGTGTGCCGGACGTCGTCGCCGAGTGAGTCGCGTCGACCTCCGCGCGGGGCATGATCTGGATGGAGATGCGCTGGAAGGGCACGCATCGCGACGGGTCACCCTTCCTGATGCGGGGGGGGGGTGACGGTGATCGGCGTGTTCGACGACAAGATCGCGTGGGCACACCTGTGTGTATGGAGCCTGTCGAAGAAGGTGGCACTGACATCGAGGCTGCAGTTCGGGAGCGCCACCGCCCGCCCAAGGAGGCGGATGGGGCGATGGGGCCTCGACGACATTTAGTCCGCATAGGCAGGTGATCGACTGGTCGGAACTCCCACATCGAGAGCGCTAGGCACATGCAGAGCGCTCGCTTCGCGGCAGATGAATACGTTCAAGACCCGGCCTCAGATCCGGCAACGCTTGTCATGTTCACCAAGACATGTCCAACGATCAGGGCCAGGCCCGGTGGGATGTCGCCGAGTGGCACGGCAGGATGCTCGTCGATCGCAACGGCGAGAAGATCGGCAAGTTGCAGGACGTCTACGTTGACGTCGAGACCGACGAGCCGCAGTTTGCCACGGTCCGGGAAGGTCTCCTCGACCGTCACCTGACGTTTGTGCCGCTGCGCGGGATCCGGGTCGGCCCGGTAGGCCTGCAGGTCACCGTGACCAAGGAGCAGGTCCGGTTCGCGCCCGATATCCAGTTGCACGGTGAGGTGCTTTCTCAGGCGGACGAGTCAACCCCGTACCACCACTTCGAGCACAACTACACCCCGCCCAACAGCGAGAGCCAACGCCGCCTCCCCCGCCGCTAGCGACGGCTCGGCCGATCCGGGACGGCGGGTGCCGTCGCGGGCGGGCGTCCGCAGGGACGGTCCAGCGGGTGATGGGTGGTGGCGGGGACGAGGTTCGGGTGGGGAGGCGTGGAGGTGGCACCAGTGTTCGACGAGATGGCCGGTCGACCCCGTCTGGCCGCCGAGCCGGATCAGTGGTTCCTCAGCGCCGACGAGCGCGGCAACGCGGACACGGTGGATCAACCGGCATCGCGACGGGCTCGCCTGGTCGAGGGGGAACCAGGTGCGGCCGCTGATCCACGGCGCCGTGTACTTCGGCGAGCTGCTCAGCGCCGTCGAGGCGATGGATGCAGGGGACCGGTTGATGTTCACGGACTGGCGTGGGGATCAGGACGAGATGTTGCGGGGTCCGGGCACCGAAGTCGGCCCGGTGTTCGCGGCGGCGGCCCGCAGGGGAGTCGACGCGCGGGGCCCGGTCTGGCGCTCCCATTTGGACCGGTTGCAGTTCAGCGCGGGAGATAACCGGCACCTGGGGGAGGAGATCGAGGCGGCGGGCGGTCAGTGCCTGCTCGACATGCGGGTGCGACCGATGGGCTCGCACCACCAAAAGCTGGTGGTGCTGCGGCATCTGCAGCACCCGGAGCGTGACGTCGCGTTCATCGGTGGGATCGACCTGTGTCACGGCCGTCGGGACGACGACCGGCATGGCGGGGACCCGCAGAGCCAGCCGATGGCCGCCGTCTACGGCGCGCGTCCTCCGTGGCACGACGTCCAGGTGGCCGTCCAGGGTCCCGCCGTCGGCGACGCCGAGACCGTCTTCCGGGAACGGTGGCGAGACCCTGCGCCGCTGAGCCGCAATCCCGTCCATCTGATCGGGGAGCGGCTGTACCGAGAGGACCGCAAGGCCCGCCCGCTGCCCGCTCAGCTTGCCGACCCGGCCGCGTGCGGCTCGCAGGCGGTGCAGCTGCTGCGGACCTATCCGGCGCGTCGTCCCGGCTATCCGTTCGCGCCGCGGGGTGAGCGCAGCGTGGCCCGCGGGTACCACAAGGCGCATGCGCAGGCGCGTTCCCTGGTCTACGTCGAGGACCAGTACCTGTGGTCACTCGATGTCGCCCGGGTGTTCGCCGACGCGCTGGCGCGGGCACCGCAGCTGCGCCTGATCGCGGTGATCCCGCGGTTCCCCGACCAGGACGGGCGCACCTCGCTGCCGCCCAACCTGGCCGGCCGTGAGCCGGGACTGCGCCTGCTGCAGGCCGCGGGAGGGCCGCGTTTCGCCGTGTACGGCCTCGAAAACGATGCCGGCACTCCGATCTGCGTCCACGCGAAGGTCTGCGTCATCGATGACACCTGGGGGTGCGTCGGGTCGGACAACGCGAACCGGAGGTCCTGGACGCATGACAGCGAGCTGAGCTGCGCGGTCCTGGACACCGACACAGACACCGACACGGGCGCCCACGTGGGCCGTTCGTGGGCACAGTCGCTGCGGCTCCAGCTCGCAGCCGAGCACCTCGGCGGCGCGGCCTTCGCGCAGGACCTCACCGATCCCGTCCGTGCCTTCGACGCCTTCCGGGACGCGGCCACCCAGCTGGACTCCTGGTTCGACGCCGGCCGTCGCGGGCCGCGCCCCCCCGGCCAGCTTCGCACCTACACCCAGCCGACACTGTCGCGGTGGACCCGAGCGTGGGCGACCCCGATGTACCGCCTGCTGTACGACCCGGACGGGCGCACCGCCCTGATGCGCCGCGAGCGACGCTTCTGACGGCCACCGCTCCCGCTGACCGGCCGGGCTTTTGCGCGAGGGCCTTCAAGCAGCTTGTCGGCGATGCGATGGATCCGGCCACGGTCGGTGAAGCCGCGCATCACGTTGTGGGGGCTCGGCTGCATGGACCCCGCTTTGCGGAGGTGAGAACGGCCAGCTGACGCGCGGGCGCGGTTGTCGACCACGACATACCGTGGCATGAAGACCGTCGTCCGCCCAACCGGGCAGCGACCGTGTCAACCGACTGAGAGCCAGGATCCCGCGATGAACGCACCCGCCCAACCGGACGATCGCCCGGAACTGCACAACGCCTCGGTCGACGGGGAGGTGGCGAAGGCGGGCGGCTGCGGCAACGTGCATCTGGCAACCGGGCGCACGTGCACGCTGGAGCAGGGCCATGAGGGCTCGTGCTACTTCGTCGAGCCTGACCAGGTGGACGTGTCCCGGCCCGAGCATGGCGCCCGTGCGGACGGGTGACGGTGACGTTGTGGCCGGCACAGCGGAAGGCGACGAGCAGGCCCCGGCTGGGCGTCGCTGACCGCACCGCCACCGACCGGGTTCAGTTCCCCGGCGGCCTTCAAGCCGGGCTGGTCGTGGTGTCGCCGGGTCGTCTCAGCGCTTGGGCGGCGGCGCGGTCGGCGGAAGTTGGGCCAGCAGGCCGGTGAGCAGGATCTCCAGACCGCGTTCGAGCTCGGCGGCACCATCGTAGGCGGCCAGGGCGGGGGCCAGGCCGCGGAGCAGCGGGAACTCTCGAAGCGGCAGGCGGTGCAGACCGAGGCGGAGCAGGTCGTCGGTTTCCTCTGGGTTGTCGACCAGTTCTTGGAGTTCGTTGAGGACGTGGCCGTGCAGGAAGCCGAAGAAGGAGCGGTAGACGTGCAGGGCGTCGACGTCGGTGAAGCCGGCGCGGGTGAGCAGCTCCAGGCTGGCCTCGAGAGGGCGCAGGGTTCCCAGCGGCCGCAGGGCGAGCGGGGTGGACAGCGGCCGGGTGACCAGCAGCGGGACGACATGCGGGTGGGCCAGGGCGAGGCGGCGGAACGCGCGAGCGACGGTGCGCAGCTGACCCGCCCAGTCGTCGTCGGTGGTGTCCACGGTGAGCTGGTCCAAGACCAGCTCGGCCACCCCGTCGACCAGCGCGGCCTTAGTAGCCGCGTAGCGGTACAGCGACATCGGGTCGCGACCCAGCGCGTGGCCGAGGCGTCGCATGGACAACCCTTCCACACCGTCCCGGTCGATGATCTCCAGCGCGGTGCTCAGCACCAGCTCGCGGCTCATCGGTGGTGTGTCGCGGGAAGGCCCAGCGCTGGGAGCGGCCACTCGGCTCACCTCCTCCCGGGCGTTCTGACTCACCGCCCATGCCTATCCGACGTAGACAGGCATCGTAGCGAGACAGTGTAGTACTACGGTATTGACAAGTGACCCAATGGCGACGTTCACTGTGTTTACACCGTAGGACTACGGGCACCGGATCAGTTCGTCGCTCCCTTCGCCGAGGCACCGCGGGGCTCAACGGGAATCCCTTCCTGGAGCACCTGGAGGCACGGCCATGATTGTCATCATCGGGCTGCTCGTCCTGATCGCCGCGGCCGGCGTCGCGGTGGCCGGCGTCGCCACCAACAGCGGCAGCGCCCACCCGGCGGGCGACAGTTTCGTGAACTTCGGTCAGCACCTGACCGGTCTGTCCACCGGACAGCTGTTCGCCTTCGGCATCGTCGTGGGCGCGGTGGGCATGCTGGGGTTGAGCATGCTCCTCGGCGCCTTCACCCGTCGCCTGGCCTCCCGAGGGTCCCGGCGTGAGCTCAAGACCTCCCGGCGCGAGACCACGGATCTGCGCCTGGACCGGGACCGGCTCACCCAGCAGCTCGACGACGAACGCAACGAACGCCTATTCGCAGACAGCCCGCACACCGCGCCCACCACCAGCGCGGTGGAGACCGGCGCGACACCGCCGCCCGCTGCGGACACCCCTCGGCCGGACCAGCCCGCAACCGGGGAACCTGCCCACGCTCGAGCGCTCCGGAATCCGGCGGCGCCTCGGCCACCACACACCTCAGTGACCGCAGCCGCGCGAGATCCGTCCGCTGCCCGCCTCGGCCCCTTGGTCGGCCGCCGATCGTTCCTCTCAGGGAGGCACAAAGATCATGCTTCGTCGAATCGTCCCCCTGGTCTACCTGCTGATCGGGCTGCTGGTCGCAGCGCAGCACGGCTACTACGCGCATCTGACCACCGCCGGCCGCGTTCTCTCCGCCGTGCTGGCCATCCTGTTGTGGCCCCTGGTCCTGCTCGGCGTCCACTTCTCGATCAAAT
>DATCDE010000023.1 GCA_036510875.1 Actinomycetes bacterium | reverse complement strand
CTGCCCGGTGATGCTCGTCGCCGGCTGGGCCGACGGGTACCGCAACAACTCGCTGCGCACGATGGTGGCGCTCGGCGAGGCCGGCGTGCCGCGGCGGCTGCTGGCCGGCCCCTGGTCGCACGCGGCGACCGACACCTCGCTGCCCGGGCCGCGGATCGACCTGCTGCCCGAGATGGTGCGGTGGTGGGACCGCTGGCTGCGCGGCCGCACGGACCTCCCCGAGGAGCCGGTGGTCACCTACTTCATGCGCCGTTCGACCCGCCCGGAGCCGGACCTGGACAGCTGGGCGGGGGAGTGGCGCCAGGAGGACTGGCCGAGTCCGCGGGTGGGCACCCGGTCGCTGGGGCTGATCGGGCGCCGGCCGTACGTCGTCCGGCCGGACGTCGGCACCGCCGCGTGGATCTCCTGCGCCGGCCACCTGCCCTACGGCCAGCCGCTGGACCAGCGCTTCGACGACGCCGCCTCGCTGACCTGGGAGTGGGACGCCGACGACGTCGAGCTGCTCGGCCATGCGCTGCTGCGGCTGACCGTGACGGCGTCCGAGCCGGTCGGGTTCGTCTCGGCCAAGCTCACCGACGTGTTCCCCGACGGGACCTCGGCGCTGGTCACCCGGGGGCTGCTCAACCTGACCCACCGGAACGGCCACGAGTCACCGCAGCCGCTGCAGCCGGGCCAGCCCTACGACGTCGAGGTGGAGCTGGAGGCGACGGCGTTCGCGTTCGCCCGCGGGCACCGGCTGCGGCTGTCGCTCGCCGGCGCGGACTGGCCGAACACGGTGGCACCGCCACGGCCGCTCGTGCTCGAGGTCCGAGGTGGCGAGCTGCTGCTCCCGGTGGTGGAGGAGCCCTCGCCGTACCCGCCGCCGCGGCTGGTCGCGGCCGAGGGTGAGCCGGAGGCGGCGGAGGGCGTGTCCTGGCGGGTGGAGCGGGACGTGCTGGCACGGGAGACCGCGTGCCTGGTTGACCACGGGTCCGGCTACGAGACCGTGCACGGGACGGCGGCCGAGCACTACCGCGGCCGGGTCTCGGTGGACAGCCGGACGTTCGAGCAGCGGGCCGAGTCCGATGTCTCGTTCACTCTCACCTGGCCGGAGGCCACCGTGAGCACGCGGTCCACGCTGGAGGTGCGGGCGGGGGCGGAGCACTTCGACGTCGCCGTCGTGCTGCAGGTGCGGGAAGGGGACGACCTGGTGGCCGAACGGCGCTGGCACCGGCGGATCGCGAGGGACCTCGCATGACCAGGCCGCTGGCGTAGGGGCCGGTCCGGTGGCGCGTCGGCGACCCGAGGTGCGCCGCGAGGAGATCCTCGCGGCCACCGTCGCGGTGATCGAGCACCGCGGGTTCGCACACACCCGGGTGACCGACGTGGCCGACCTGCTGGGGATCAGTCCCGCGCTGGTCTTCTACCACTTCGAGTCGAAGGAGGCGCTGCTCGCGCGGGCCTTCGAGTACGCGGCCGAGCGGGACCTGGAGCGGTTGCACGTGGCGCTGGTGAAGGGGTCGGACGCGACCGACCGGCTGCGCCGCATCCTGCGGCTGTACGGCCCCCAGGGCGCCGCCGGCGGGTGGCTGCTGTGGATCGACGCGTGGGCGACGGCACTGCGCGTGCCCGAGCTGAGGCACACGTCCGGCCGGCTGGACCGGCGCTGGAAGCAGGCCGTCGCGGAGGTGATCGCGGACGGCGTCCGGCGCGGCGAGTTCCGCTGCGACGACCCGAGCGGGGCCGCCTGGCGGATCACCGCGCTGATCGACGGGCTAGCGGTCCAGACGACGGTGCACGGTGCGGTGACCCACCGTCAGGTGGCCGCCTGGGTGGACCGCGTCGTCCGCGCCGAGCTCCACCCACAGAAGGGCACCTTTATGCAGGGTGTGGGGTGGTGAGGAGGCAGGCGGCGTGGTGGCCGTCGGCGATCGGGAGCACCGGCAGGACGGCGGTGCGGCACTGGTCGGCCACCCCCGCCCGCTCGGCGGTCCCGTCGGCCAGCGCCGGGCACCGCGGGTGGAACCGGCAGCCGCTCGGCACCCGGGTCGGGTCCGGCGGCTCCCCGGCCAGCACGACCGGCTCGACGTGCCGGATCTCCGGGACGACGGACAGCAGCGCCTTGGTGTAGGGGTGCTGCGGGTCGGCCAGCACCTCCTCGGTGGGGCCCAGCTCGACCACCCGGCCGAGGTACATGACCGCGATCCGGTCGGCGATGTTCCAGGCCAGGCCCAGGTCGTGGGTGACCACGAGGACGGTGAGGCCCAGCTCGTCGCGCAGCTGCAGCAGGAGCGCGAGGATCTCCCCGCGCACCGAGGCGTCCAGCGACGACACCGGCTCGTCGGCGACGAGCACGCTCGGCTCGAGGGCGAGCGCCCCGGCGATCACCACGCGTTGTCGCTGCCCACCGGACAGCTCGTGCGGGTAGGACAGGAAGAACCGCTCGGGGGGGCGCAGCCCCGCGCGGGACAGCGCCCGGGCGACCAGCTCCCGCTCGTCGCCGCGGACCTTGTGGATGCGCAGTCCCTCAGCGACCGCCTCGTAGATCGTGTGCCGGGGGTTGAGCGCCCCGGACGGGTCCTGCAGCACGAGCTGCACCCGGCGCCGGTAGGTGCGCAGCGCCTTCGAGGAGTAGGCCAGCGGCTGGCCCAGGTGCACGACCTTCCCGCCGCTCGGCTGGACCAGGCCGAGGAGGGCGCGGGCCAGCGAGGTCTTGCCACATCCCGACTCACCGACCAGGGCGAGGATCTCGCCCTGCCCCACGGCCAGCTCGACGCCGTCGACGGCGTGCGCCTCAGGGCCGCTTCGGTTGCGGAAGGTCACAGCCAGTTCGTGTACCTCCAGGGCCGGGGGGTCGACCTGCACCGAGGTCACGTCGGGCTCCCTTCGAGCAGTGCGCAGGCCGCGGCCCGCTCGGGGCTGAGCCGCCGAAGCGGTGGCTCGGCCCCGGTGGCGCAGCTGGGGACCGCCGCCGGGCAGCGCGGGTGGAAGGGGCAGCCGTCCGGCAGCTGGGCCGGGTCTGGCGGGTCGCCAGGCAGGCCGCGCGGCGCCAGCCGCGAGGCGTGGTCGCCGATGGTGGGGAACGCGGCGGACAGGGCGGCGCTGTAGGGATGCTGCGGGTCGGCGAACAGCTGCTTGGCCGGCCCCTCCTCGACCACCCTGCCGGCGTACATCACGCTCAGCCGGTCACAGGTGGTGCCCAGTACCGACAGGTCGTGGCTGATCATCAGCATGCCGACGCCCATGTCCTTGACCAGCGAGCTGATCAGGTCGAGCACCTGGGCCTGCACCATCACGTCGAGCGCCGTCGTCGGCTCGTCCGCGATGATCAGCCGCGGCCGGCAGGCCAGCGCCATGGCGATCATCACACGCTGCTTCTGGCCGCCGGAGATCTGGTGCGGGTACGACTTGGCCCGCCGGGCCGGCAGCCCGACCTGCTCGAGCAGCTCGTCCACCCGCTTCGCGGCGGCCTTGTCCGACACCTTCTCGTGCAGCACGATCGGCTCGGCGATCTGCTGGCCGATGGTCCGGACCGGGTTGAGCGAGTGCAGCGCACCCTGGAAGACGATCGAGGCATGGGCCCAGCGCACCGTGCGCAGGTCGCCCCACTTCATGGTGAGGACGTCGCGGCCCTCGAGGAGCACCTCGCCAGTGACCACGGCGTTCGACGGTGACAGCCGTAGTGCGGTCGCGGCCAGGGTGGACTTGCCGCAGCCGGACTCGCCGGCCACGCCGAGGATCTCGCCCGCCTCGACCGTCAGGTCGACACCGCGGACGGCGGGGACGTGACCGGCCCTGGTCCGGTAGGACACGTGCACGTCGCGCATCTCGAGCAGAGCCACGCGTCAGCGCTCCCGAAGCCGTGGGTTGAGCACGGTCTCCAGTGCCCGGCCGACCAGCGTGAACGCCAGCACCACCAGGACGATCGCGATGCCCGGCGGGAAGAGGTACCACCACGCGCCGGCCGAGATCGCGCCCTCGTCGAACGCGTTCTCCAGCATCGAGCCCCAGGACACGTGGAACGGGTCACCCAGGCCGAGGAACGACAGCGTCGTCTCGGTGAGGATCGCCCCGGCCACCGTGAGGGTCGTGTTCGCGAACACCAGCGGCATCACGTTGGGCAGCACGTAGCGGTTCATCTGCCGCCAGTGCCCGGCGCCGAGGGCCTTGGCCCGCTCCAGGTACGGGCGCGCCTCGATGGACAGGGTCTGCGCCCGGATCAGCCGGGCCGTCGAGGCCCAGCTGGTGATCCCGATGACGAAGATCAGGATCCAGAAGGAGTGGCCCAGCACGCTGGCCAGCACGATCGCGAGCGGCAGGAAGGGGATGACGAGGAACCACTCGGTGAACCGGCTCAGCAGCCCACCGACCCAGCCGGTGAAATGCCCGGAGGAGATGCCCACCAGGGTGCCGATGACCATCGCCATGAGCGCCGCGGCGAAGCCCACGATCAGCGAGATCCGCGAGCCCCAGATGAGCAGGGTCACGATGGAGCGGCCCTGCTTGTCGGTGCCCAGCGGGTAGCCCGGGTACGGCGGGTGCATCGGCAGGCCGGTGGCCTGCGTGACGTCGAGCCCGCTCTTGTCGGCGAGCAGCGGCGCCAGCAGGGCCACCAGCACGAAGAAGCCCAGGATAACCAGCCCGGCGACCCCGGCCCGGTTGCGTCGGAACTCCTTCCACACCCGGCCGAAGGACGCCCGACGCCTGGCCCAGGCCACCGAGCGGGCCGACGGCGGAGCGGCTGTCGACGCGCTCATGCCGGCCGTACCCGGGGGTCGAGCAGCGGGTAGGCGAGGTCGGCGACCAGGTTCGCGAAGATCACGCCGGCCGAGAACAACAGGAAGACTCCCTGCAGCAGCGGGAAGTCCGGGACCTTGAGGGCCTCGTAGGAGAGCAGCCCCAGGCCGGGGATCGAGAACACCGTCTCGATCGTGATCGCCCCGGAGACCACGAAGCCGAGGTTGAGCACGAGCAGCGTGAACGACGGGAGCAACGCGTTGGGCACGGCGTGCAGCTGCCGGACGTCGGCGTCCCGCAGCCCCTTGGCTCGCGCGGTCAGCAGGTAGTCCTCACCCATCTCGTCCAGCAGCGAGGACCGCATCACCAGCGAGTACTCGGCCAGGTAGGCCAAAGTCAACGTGATCACCGGGAGGGCCAGGTGGTAGGCGACGCTCAGCACCCCCTGCAGCGAGGCGGGGTCGACGCCGGGCGTGATCAGGCCGCTCGTCGGGAAGATGCCCGGGATCGGGCCGAAGCCGGAGGCGAACACCAGGATCAGGATCATGCCGAGCCAGAACTCCGGCATCGAGTAGAGGATCAGGGTGATCGACGTGCTGGACCGGTCGAACGTGCTGTCCCGGCGCCAGGCCTGGTGGATGCCCAGCCACAGGCCGATGATCGTGCACAGGATCGTCGAGATCCCGAGCAGCAGGATGGTCGGCCACATCCGGTCGGCGATGACCGTGGTCACCGGCTGCCGGAACTTGAAGGAGATGCCCAGGTCCCCGTGCAGCAGGTTCCCCAGGTAGGTCAGGAACTGCTGGGGGATCGGCTGGTTGAGGCCGAACTGCTTGCGCAGCTGGGCGATCTGCTCGGCTGGGACGGCGTGGTTGCGCGTGAGCATCTTCGCGGGGTCACCGGGAAGCACTCGGAACAGGAAGAAGTTGAACACCGCGACGAAGAACAGGCTGCCGATCGCGCCGAGGACCTTGCCGCCGACGTAGCGCAGGTTGTGCCGCCGGGTGGAGGCCGCCGGCACCGTTGCCGGTGCCGGGGCCTCCACCACGAGGGTGGTGGGCATGGACTACTCCCGCTCTTCCGCCGTACGCCGCGAGCGGGCCACGAAGAACCCGCCGATGCCGACGATGGCCACCGCCGCCACGCCCAGGCCGACCCACAGGCCGGTGGAGCTCGAGCTGGTGGACGTCACGTCCGAGACCGGCTCGATGTTGCGGTAGGTGTAGGTGCCGTACTGGAACAGCAGTGAGCCCTTCGGGATCGGCTGCGGCTGCAGGTTGGTGAACCGGTCACTGCGGTACGCCTCGAGGTTGGCGTAGTAGTAGGTGACGATGTACGGCGCGTCCTGGTAGAGCATCTTCTGCATCTGCTTGACGATGGCGGTCCGTGCCGCCGGGTCGGTCGTCGTCGCCTGCTGGGCGTACAGCACGTCGTACGCCGGGTTGCAGTAGAAGCTGTCGGACAGGCCGGCGCTGATCGTGCTGCCGGCCTTGGTGCTGCGCGAGGAGCACAGGAACGTCGACAGCTGGTAGTCGGGATCGGGCTCGACCACCCAGCCCCACTCGAACATGTCGTACTCGCCGTTGCCGACGATCTCGGTGAGCTTGTCCTCCGAGACGATCTGCACGCTGACCTTGATACCGATCTGCTGCAGCCAGCCCTGGATGTACTGGACGGAGTCCTTCGAGGTGGGGCTGGAGTCGCGGCCGAGCAGGCGCAGGTCGAGCGGCTTCTTCGTCGCCGGGTCGACCCGGATGCCGTCGGCGCCCTTGGTGTAGCCGGCGTCGTCGAGCAGCTGGTTGGCCTTGGCGATGTCGAAGGTGCGGGCGGCCGTGCCCGGGTCGTAGTGCGTGTTCGCGTAGATCGGCGGGATGATCGAGCTGCCCTGCTCGCCGTAGCTGCCGAGGACCTTGGTGACCAGCGTCTTGGTGTCGACCGCGTAGCCGATCGCGTCGCGCACCCGCTTGTCCTTCAGCGCCGGGTTTCCGTTGCCGATCGCGACGCCCGTGTCGGTCGCCGCACCGGTGTTGAAGGCGAGCTCGTCGAAGCCGGAGTACTCGGCCGGGAACGTGGTGATGCCGGCCTTGCCCTGCAGCGAGGTGAACGAGGTGGAGCCCAGGCTGTCCGCGAAGTCGATCTCGCCCTTCTTCAGAGCGGCGACCATCGTGTCCTCGCTCTGGAAGATCCGGAACACCAGGTTGTGGATCTTCGGTGCGCCGGCCCAGTAGTTCGGGTTCGCATGGAACGAGATGTACTGGCCGGTCACGTGCTGGTCGAAGATGAACGGCCCGGAGCCCACGATCGGCTCGTTCTTGTAGGTCGAGACGTCCTTCTCGCTGATGTTCTTCCAGATGTGCTCGGGCAGGATCGGCACCGCGAGCCGGGTCATGATCGGGGTCGGCTTGCTGACCGTGAGGATCAGGGTCGTGTCGTCCGGCGCCTCGGCCTTGGTGATATTGGTCACATAGCTGCCGAAGTTGGTCTGCTCGTCGGTACCGTTGAGGATCCGGTTGAATGTGTACGCCGCGTCGTGGGCGGTCAGCGGGACGCCGTCGGACCACTTCGCCCCGGACCGGATCTTGTAGGTCCAGGTCTTGTGGTCAGCGGACTCGGTCCAAGACTCGGCCAGCTGCGGGACCGGGGAGAAGTCCTTCTGGCTGTACCCGATCAGCTGGTCGTAGGTGACGCCCCAGACCTCGTACGACGAGGCCAGGATCCCCACGAACGGGTTGAGCGAGTCGACGTCCTGCAGGAAGCCGACGGTGAACGTCGTCTTGCTCGCGCTCGGCGAGGCGCTCGCCGCACCACTGGCGCTGGGCGAGGCGGACGTGCTGGCGGCCGCCAACGTGGCGGGGGCGACGACCAGCCCGGCAGCCACCAGCGCGGCGCCGAGCCGACGGGTCAGGGTGCTGCGGTTCATCACGGGCTCCGAGGTCTCGTGTGTCGGGGGTGCCATGGTGCCGCCGGCGGCGGACCGAGAATGGGGCGCCGGGCTGGCCGTGGCCGAACTGTTGTGGAAGTCGCGGACGGGGGCGCTAGGTTTCCGCCCCATGGCCGAAGCCACCGTTCCCCCCCGCC
>DATCDE010000022.1 GCA_036510875.1 Actinomycetes bacterium | reverse complement strand
TCGAGACGTCGCTTGCCCGCACCGCCAGCTGGCTGGACGCGCTGGGTCGTGACGACCACCCCGAGCCTGTCGGGCTACCGGCGGTTCCCCTCGCGACGGTGGGCACGGCGTTCGGCGTCCTCTCGCACGTCCCCATGCCCGGCCGCATCGGAAGGCTCCGCCCCACCTGGTCCCGCCCCCCCGCTCCACCCACGTCGGCCGCTTGGCTAGCCTGACCCGGTGCGCGCACTCACCGCAGCGGTCACCGCTGGTTCCCTGGTTCTCGGCTTCGCCGTGGCACAGCTGTCCGGCGTGCGCGCCCTCGGCGGCGTGGTGCTCGTCCTGGCCGGGCTGTGGTGCGCCCGGCTGTGGTGGCTGCTGTCCGGCAAGCGCGCGATGTGGGTGCTCGGTCTGACGTACTTCGCTGTGTTCGTGCTGTCGCACCCGCTCGGCCACCTGATCGGCACCTGGCCGGCGGTGCTCACCGTCGCTGCCGTTGCCGGCGCGGCCTCCTACGCCTTGACCCGACCCCGTTCAGCCCTGCTTTCGGTCCAGTGATCGTTGCGGCGGCTCAGAGCTGCTCGGTGGCCGGAGCCGTCGCCGTCAACGCCACCGCGCACGCGCGGGCTGGTGGGCGCGGCAGCCGGACTGGGCGCGGTGCTCGCGGTCTTCCCGGAGCTGTCCCTCACCGGCTACGAGCTCGACGGGATCGGTGACCCTGGGTTCGACGTGGCGGCGGCCGACGGATCCTCGGTGCGCTGCTGTTCGGCGTGGACGGCAGCGCCACGACCTACGCCAAGATGCACTTGCACGGAACCGAGGTCGAGCGTTTCGTGCCTGGCACGCGGCCACGGCTGCTGACCGTCCGTGGGATCGAGGTGGGTCTCGCCGTATGCGCCGACCTCGGCGACCCTGCGCACGCCGCGGACGTAGCCCCCCGCGCGGATCAGGCCGTCGGGTAGACCTCGAGCTCGCGGGCCTTCGCCGAGATCCACACGGCGCGGTCGGCGACCAGGCCCAGCTCCGCGACCGCTGCCGGGGTCACGTCGGCCAGCACCGATGGCAACCCGGCGACCTGCCCGCGCACCCGGTCCCGAGCAGCTCCAGGCCGGCGACCCGGCCCTCCCCCACACGTTGCGCGGGCTGCCCTCCGGCCGGCTCGCGTGCAGCGCCACCGCCGCCGGCCGCAGGGCCACGAACACCGGTCCGCTGGCATGGACGTCGGCCGCGTGCAGCAGGCCCCCGCCGTCCACGACGATGGCGCCGTCACGGGCGGTGCCGCGGTAGAGGTTGAGCCCGACCAGCCGGGCCACGTAGTCGGTGCCCGGGCGTCGGGCTCAACCTCGGCCGGGGTCCCGCGCTGCACCGCGCGCCCGCCGTCCATCACGAGCAGACGGTCGGCCAGGACCATGGCCTCGATCGGGTCGTGGGTGACGAGCAGGGCAGGGCCGCCGAAACCCACCAGGTGCCGGCGCAGGTCGGTGCGCACCGTCAGCCGGGTCCCCGCGCCCAGTGCCGCGAGCGGCTCGTCGAGCAGCACCAGCCCCGGGTCGCCGGCCAGCGCCCTGGCCAGCGCCACCCGTTGCGCCTGCCCGCCGGACGGCTCGGTCGGACGCCGGCCGGCCAGCTCGGCCACGCCCAGCCGGTCGAGCCACTCGGTGGCCCGGCGACGCGCCTTTTGCTTGGGCACGCTACGCGCCCGAGCCGAGAAGGCCACGTTCTCCAGCACCGACAGGTGTGGGAACAGCAGGTAGTCCTGGAACACCACCCCGACCGGACGACGTTCCGGCGGCACGAACACGTCCGCCGTCGGGTCGTCGAGCACCCGGCCGGACAGCTCGACCCGACCCTCGGACAGCGGCGTGAGCCCGGACAGCACGCGCAGCAGGGTGGTCTTGCCCGCGCCGTTCGGCCCGAGGATCCCGAGCACCTCACCGGGCGCGGCTTCGACGTCGACGTCCAGCTGGAAGCCCCCATGCGTGGCGATGACGTGCGCGGCGAGCCCGCTCACGCGGCCGCCCCGCCGCCGAGCCAGCGGTCGCGCAGCAGCACGAGCACGGCCACCGAGACCACGAGCAGCACCAGGCTCAGCGCGATCGCGCCGTCCAGGTCGGTCTCCAGCGCCACGTACACCGCGAGCGGCATGGTCTGGGTCCGGCCCGGGAAGTTGCCCGCGAAGGTGATCGTCGCCCCGAACTCGCCCAGAGCACGAGCCCAGGTGAGCACCGCGCCGGCCACCAGTGACGGCGCGATCGCGGGCAGGGTGACGCGGGGCAGCACCAGCAGCCGGCTGGCGCCGAGCGTCGCCGCGGCGTCCTCCAGTCGGCGGTCCATGCCGCGCAGCGCCCCCTCGACGGTGACGACGAGGAACGGCATGGCCACGAACGTCTCGGCCACGATCACGCCGGCGGTGGTGAACGGCAGCGACAGCCCGGTCCACTCGTACAGGTACTTCCCGACCAGCCCGCGGCGACCGAACGCCAGCAGCAGGGCCACCCCACCGACCACCGGCGGCAGCACGACAGGCAGCGTCACCCGCGCGCGCACCAGCCCGCGGCCGCGGAACGGCGCCCTGGCCAGCAGCCAGGCCAGCGGCACTCCCACGACGAACGAAAAGGCGGTCGCCGCGGTCGCCGTCACCAGCGACAGCCGCAGCGCGGCCAGGCTGGCCGGCCAGGTCAGCAGCTCGCCGAGGTGGCCCCAGGGGCCGCGGACAGCAGCCCGGCCAGCGGCAGCGCCAGGAACAGCGCCCCGACCGCCCCCGGGACGACGAGCAGCCACGGCGGTCGGCACTCGCCTCGGGTGCGCACGGTCAGGGCGGCCCGAAGCGGGCGGCGGCCAGCGCCGATTTGCCCGTGGGGGAGAGCACATAGGCGACGAACGCCTGCGCCGCGGACTTGTCCGGGCTCGCGGTGAGCGCGGCGATCGGGTACGCGGTGGACACGTTGTCGGCGGCCGGGATCGGCACCGCGTGCACGCGCGTCCCGGCTGCGTGTACGTCAGTCGTGTAGACGAGGCCGGCGTCCACCTCGCCGAGCTGCACCTTGGTGAGTACCGCCTTCACGTCCACCTCGTAGGTGACCGGGTGCACGGTCAGCCGGTTCATGGCGAACAGCCGGGCGTCGGCCGCCCCGCACGGAACCTGGGCCCGACAGACCGCGACCTTCACGCCCGGTTTGGTCAGGTCGGCCAGCGCGGTGACGCCGGCCGGGTTGTCCACCGGGATCGCGACCTCGAGCACGTTCGTCGCGAAGGTCTTCGGGTCGCTCGCATCGCCGGCCTGGACGACGGTCTGCATCGTGACCGTGCTGGCCGCGGCGAAGACGTCGGCCGGCGCACCCTGGGTGATCTGCAGGGCCAGCCCGTTGCTCGGCCCGAAGTTGAACACCACGTCCACTCCCGGGTGAGCGGCGTGGAACTCGTTGCCCAGCCGGGTGAACGACTCCTTCAGCGACGCGGCCGCGAACACCTCGAGCGTGCCGCTGAGGACCGCGGAACCGGAGGCACCGGCCGTCGGGCTGCTGCCGCTGCCGCACCCGGCCAGCAGGACGGCGCCGGCCGCGATGACCGAGCTGAGGAGGAGCCGGCGCATGGTCAGCGGTGGTCGGGGATCTCGATGCCGACGTTGGTCGACTTCACCGAGGTGACGGCCAGCACCCCGGGTGCCAGGCCGAGCTCGTCGGCCGCCTCGCGGCTCATCAGCGACACGACCCGGTGCGGGCCCACCTGCAGCTCCACCTGGGCCCATACGGTGTCCGTGACGACCCGGGTGACGATCCCGGGCAGCCGGTTGCGCGCCGACCAAGCCACCACCGGGGCCGCCTCCCGGGGTCGCCCTCGGCCGCGGACTCCTGCATGACCCGGGCCAGCTCGGCGCCCTCGACGGCCAGCCGGCCGCCCGTGTCGGTGGTCAGCGTCAGCCGGCCGGCGTCCGCCCACCGCCGCACGGTGTCGTCGCTGACCTGCAGCAGCGCGGCCGCCTCGCTGATCCGGAACAGCGTCATGCGGTACCATACCTCCGCAATTACGAGCGAAATAGGACCTGGTCGACGCAGATGCGGGGATCGTGACCCCACGGCGTCCGCCCGGCGCCCACGGGAGCATGCTGGCGGGGAGCCGTACTGCGATTCCGGAGGCAGCCGTGACCGACCTTTACCGCCTGTCCGAGGAGCATGACCTGCTCCGTGAGTCCGTCCGTGCACTGGTCGAGGACAAGATCGCACCGCGCGCCGGGGAGATCGACGAGACCGCCGAGTTCCCGTGGGACGTCTACCAGGCGCTGGTCGCCTCGGACTTCCACGCGGTGCACATCCCGGAGGCGTACGGGGGCGCCGGCGCCGACGCGGTCGCGGCCTGCATCGTCATCGAAGAGGTCGCGCGCGGCTGCGCGTCGTCCTCGCTGATCCCGGCGGTGAACAAGCTGGGCACCATGGGGATGCTGCTGTCCGGCTCGGAGGAGATCAAGAGCCGCTACCTGCCGCTGGTCGCGAGCGGCGAGGCGATGTTCTCGTACGCGCTGTCCGAGCCCGAGGCCGGCTCGGACGCCGCGGCGATGCGCGCCCGCGCCGTCCCGGACGGCGACGGCTGGGTGCTCGACGGTGTCAAGCGCTGGATCACCAACGCGGGCGTCTCGAAGTACTACACGGTCATGGCGGTCACCGACCCCGACGCCGGCTCGCGCGGCATCTCGGCGTTCGTCGTGCACGCAGACGACGAGGGCTTCACCCTCGGTGCCCCCGAGAAGAAGATGGGGATCAAGGGCTCGCCGACCCGCGAGCTGTACTTCGACAAGGTCCGGCTGCCCGGCGACCGCATCATCGGCGCCCCCGGCACGGGGTTCGCCACCGCCCTCGCGACGCTCGACCACACGCGGCCGACGATTGCGGCGCAGGCCATCGGCATCGCCCAGGGCGCGCTGGACTTCGCGCTCGGCTACGTCAAGGAGCGCAAGCAGTTCGGCAAGGCCATCGCCGAGTTCCAGGGCCTGCAGTTCATGCTCGCCGACATGGGCATGAAGCTGGTTGCCGCCCGCGAGCTGACCTACTCGGCCGCCGCGCGCGCCGAGCGCGGCGACCCGGACGCCGGCTTCTACTCCTCGGCGGCCAAGTGCTTCGCCTCGGACGCCGCCATGGAGATCACCACCGACGCCGTCCAGCTGCTCGGTGGCTACGGGTACACCAAGGACTACCCGGTCGAGCGGATGATGCGGGACGCGAAGATCACCCAGATCTACGAGGGCACCAACCAGGTCCAGCGCATCGTGATGGCCCGCAAGCTGCTGAAGTAGGCGGAGCCGGGGATGTGAGCCCGCGCTGCCTTGGCCGGGTGTACGTTCCGGCCCGGAGGCCACACGAACTCACTCAGCCGGGAGCTGGGCATCCTCGCGGTGCTCATCGTCGCTGCACTGCTCTGGTCCCTCTTCGGTGTCGTCACGCGCCGGGGACAGCGGAAGAAGACGAAGGCCACGCAACAGCTCGTCGCGCGCGAGCAGGCCGAGGCTGAGCCGATCCCCGGGCTTGCCGCACACGCGTCGGCTGCGGGGTGGGCCGGGCCCAGCAGCGCCCCCCCGGCTGACGAGGTGGTCGCGGACTACGTCCGGGAGATGGCGCGCACCTTCGCCGGCGAGGCGAGCACGCTCCTGCACGACAACTTCAGCGTGGGGAAGACCAGGTACGTCAACGTGTTCACCGGCGAGGTCGACGGACGTCTGGTGCGGTTCGGCAACACGTTCACCAACCTGCAGCCGAACTCGCCCGACTACGTCGGTGCGGGCACCGACACCCCCGCCTCCTTCGTGCTCGTCGACCTTCCGGCCGCGCTGCCGCCGCTGTCGGTCAGTCTGCGCCGCTTTCCCCCCTATCTCCGCCCCCTCGTCAAGGAGTGGACGCTGGCGAGTGAGGAATTCAACCGGCGGTTCCTGGTCATGGCCCTCGATCGCAAGTACGTGAGCGACGTGATCACGCCGCGCGCGATCGAGCTGCTCATGACCCGCGACGACTGGGTCTTCCTGGTCGAGATGTCACGGCTCGTCTGCGTCTGCAGCGCTCCGCTCACCACCCTTGAGCAGGTGAAGGAACGGGTGGACGCCGTGAGCACGTTCGCAGCGCTCATCCCGGGGTTCGTCGCGCAGGACCGCGGCCTGGCCATGCCGGCCCTTCCGGACGCGACGGTGTTCGACCCCGGCGACCCGGCGTCGGTCGAGAAGCTGAAGGTCGCCTTCACGACCATGACACCGCAGGAGCGGGAGGCCTTCCTCGCCCAGACCCAGCAGGCCGAAGCACGCTTCGCGCTCTGCGCGTTCGGCAAGGACCTGCCGCACCAGGCCTAGCTCTGGCCGATGACGAGGCGCTCGAGGGCGCTGAGCAGCGCCTCCGGTGGCGGCGTGGGTCGCCGCGTCCGGCGGTCGACGAACACGTGCACGAACCAGCCAGTGGCCGCTGGCTGCTCGGCGTCCTCGTCGAACAGGGCCAGCTCGTAGCGCACGCTGGACCTGCCGAGGTGCCCCACCCGCAGCGCGGCCTGGATCGTGTGCGGGAACGAGATGGCGCTGCGGAACGTGCAGTGCGACTCCGCGCACACGCCGATGACCGGGCCCCGGTGGATGTCCAGGCCGCCCTCGCGGATCAGCCACTTGTTGATCACCGTGTCGAACACCGAGTAGTACTCGACGTTGTTCACGTGCCCGTACACGTCGTTGTCCGCCCATCGGGTCGGCACCTCGGCGAGGTGCGCGTAGTGCGCGCGAGTGGTCATGGTGATCACGGTAGGGTGTGCCCGTTTGAAGGGGAGTAGCCCTCCTCGTAGCCGGTCGTCGACATGCTGGGGCGTGCCACCACGCCCCCGGTGACCGGGCCCGCTCCAGCGGGTGGGCGAGACCTTCGACCGGATCGACAGACGTCCGTCGTCTGCCGTGGGTCGAGGTCCGTGGCCTCGGCCCACGGCTGGGAAGAGGTCCCTTGGCCACCGCTGGGCACCTGCTGCTGCTACTCGGCTGCGCCGTCGCGATCTACCTGGCCTGCGAGTGGTTCGTCAACGCCGTGGAGTGGCTGGGGATCCGGCTCCAGCTGGGCACGCTGGCCGTCGGCACCGTGCTCGCCGCCATCGGTACCGCCCTGCCGGAGAGCGTGGTCACGCTGGTCGCCGTCACGCTCGGCGGGACCGAGAGCTCCAAGCAGATCGGCATCGGGGCCGCCATGGGCGGTCCGCTGGTGCTGGCGACGATCGCCTACGGCGTCACGGGCTGGATGCTGATCCGGCACCGGACCACCGTCGGTCCGAACCCGCTGCGCACCATCGACCGGCTGCGCCTGGTCAGCGACCAGACCTGGTTCCTCGTGATCTTCGTGGTCAAGGTCGGGCTCGGTCTGGTGGCGTTCGCACTCAAGCCGTGGCTGGGCCTGCTGTTCTTCGCGGCGTACGGGGCGTACTTGCGCCGGGAGGTGCGGGCTGACACCGAAGGCCACACCGACGCCGACCTCGAGCCGCTCAAGCTGCAGCCGCACCGGGCGGCTCCGTCGGGCTGGGCGGTGGCCGTCCAGACCCTGGCGACCCTGGCCGTCATCTTCGTGGCCTCGCAGGTCTTCGTCGGCCAGCTGGAGTGGGCCGGGCCGGCGCTGGGCCTGCCCGCCGCGGTCACCGCGCTGCTGCTGTCCCCGATCGCCACCGAGCTGCCCGAGGTCATGAACGCGGTGATCTGGGTGCGTCAGGGCAAGACGCAGCTGGCCCTGGCCAACATCAGCGGCGCCATGATGATCCAGGCCACGGTGCCCTCGGGGCTGGGCCTGCTGTTCACCCCCTGGCTGTTCACCGCGCCGCTGGTGCTGTCCGGCGTGGTCACCGTGGCCGCGATCGGCTACCTGCGCTGGCTGGGCCGGACCAACCGGCTGACGCCGGGCCGGCTGGCGTTCACCGCGGTGTTCTACGGCGCCTTCGCCGTGGGACTGGCGTTTCTCGGGGTCTGAGACCGGCGTGGATCGGCTCGGACGGATCGGTCAAGTCGACACGCCGATGTGACGAGGGTGAATTGTGGGAAAGGGGTGACTCCCGGGGTTTGCCCGGGCTAGCCTCGGTGACCGTTGTGCCGCACGTGCTGTCCGCGCAGGACGGCGCCCTACCTTCGGGGAGCAGGTTTGCGCAGCCGGACGACCAGGACCGCACGCGGTGGCCGGGCCACCGCGCTGGTCGCGGTCCTCGCCGTGGCGCTGACCTTGCTGGCCGGCCCGGCCGCCTCCGCCGACCCGAACACCCTGCCCTCCGCCCAGGACGTCGCCAAGGCCAACGCCGCCGTCGGGTCCACCGCCCAGCAGGTCGGCGTCCTGGAGGCCCAGCTGGCTCAGTCGCAGGCCCAGCTGGAGGCCCTCGGGGTCGCCGTGGGGCAGGCCGCCGAGGCGTACGACGGCGCCCTGTACGCGCTGCAGCAGGCCCAGCAGCAGTCCGCCGCGGCGGGCCGGGCCGCCGCCACCGCGCAGGCCGACCTGGCCGCCGCCCGCCAGCAGGTCGGCGAGCTCGGCGCTGCGGCCTACAAGTCCGGCGGCTCGCTCGCGACCTTCGCGGCCTTCCTCACCGGCAGCAGCCCGGACGGGCTGCTCGGTGCTGCTTCGACCATGCAGGTGCTGGCCAACCGGCAGGACGCCGTCCTGGACCGGGTCCGCGCCCAGCAGGTGGTCACGCAGGTCCTGGACAAGCAGGCCAGCAGTGCGCTGGCCGCCGTCCAGCAGGCCGCCGACAAGGCCCGGGTCGCCAAGGCGACCGTCGAGGCCAAGGTCAGCGCCCAGGCCGGCCAGGTGCAGCAGCTCACCGCCGACACGGCCGCGCTGAGCCGGCAGCTCGCGGCGCTGCAGGCCCGCTCCAGCCAGCTGACGGCGGCCCGACAGGCCGGGCTGGCCCGCATCGCCAGGGAGAAGGCGGCCCGGGCCGCCGAGCTGGCCCGCCAGCAGGCGGCCGCACGGGCCGCGAGCGCCCGGAGCACCAGCTCCGGTGGTGGCTCAGGGTCGGGCCCCTCCACCGGCAGTCCAGCCGGCACCGGCATCGCCCCGGGACCGGGCGGCAGCTCGAGCGGGACCGCCGCCGACGGCGTGGCCGCGGTGGCGTTCGCCCGAGCCCACCTCGGTGACGCCTACGTGTGGGCCGCCGCCGGACCCAACACCTGGGACTGCTCCGGGCTGACCATGGCGGCCTGGCAGGCCGCCGGGGTCTCGATGCCGCACTACGCGGCTGCGCAGTACGCGCAGGGCCTCAAGGTCAGCCGGGACCAGCTGCGCCCCGGTGACCTGGTGTTCTTCGGCACCAACCCCAACGACTACCAGTCGATCTACCACGTCGGCATCTACATCGGCGGCGGGCAGATGATCGAGGCGCCCTACACCGGTTCGGTGGTGCGCATCTCGAGCATCGACCGGCCCAGTCTCTTCGGGTTCGCCCGGCCCTGAGCCGCTCTGGTCAGTGCTGCGGGTGCTCCCGCCGCCGCCGGTAGGAGGCCTCGATCTCCGCCTCGGCCTCGACCCGCCCCGCCCAGGTGGCGCCCTCGACCGACTTGCCCGGCTCGAGGTCCTTGTAGACCGAGAAGAAGTGCTCGATCTCCAGCCGCTCGAACTCCGGGACGTGGTGGATGTCACGCAGGTGCTCCTGCCGCGGGTCGTTGGCCGGGACGCACAGCACCTTGTCGTCACGGCCGGCCTCGTCGGTCATCCGGTACATGCCGATCGCCCGGCAGTGGATGAGGCAGCCGGGGAAGGTGGGCTCCTGCAGCAGCACGAGGGCGTCCAGCGGGTCGCTGTCCAGGCCCAGGGTGTTGTCGATGAAGCCGTAGTCCGCCGGGTACTGGGTGGCGGTGAACAGTGTCCGGTCGAGCTTCATGCGACCCGTGGCGTGGTCGATCTCGTACTTGTTGCGCGATCCTTTGGGGATCTCGATGGTGACGTCGAAGTCCACGGGGTTCCTTCCGGGTAGTGGTCGATCGTCACCTATCCTTCCGCATCCGAGGCGAACGACGAAGGGCGGCACCGACGTGCGGCGTGGCTACCGACGCCGGCGCGGCCACGGCCTGAGGTACGCGCTGGTCGGCGTGCTCGTGCTGGTGACCGCGGCGGCGGTCACGCTGGCCCTGCTCGGCCGGCTGCCGATCCTGCAGCGAGAGGGCGCCAGCACCACTGCGGCGCCCAGCGGCAGCCCCTCGATGGCGGCGGCCGCAGCGGTTCTGCCACCGACGGGCGACACCGGTCCGGTGCCCACCGAGGCCGGTCTGGCCGCCCGGCTGACCCCGCTGCTTGGCGTCCCCGCGCTGGGCGACCGACTGGGGCTCGCGGTCGTCGACCTCGCCTCCGGCGCCCTCCTGTATGGCCAGGACGCTGGCACCGGGCAGACCCCGGCGTCCACCACCAAGCTGCTCACGGCGGCGGCCGCGCTGAGCCGGCTGGGACCAGAACACCGGCTGCAGACCACGGTGGTCGTGGGGTCGACCCCGAACCGGATCGTGCTGGTCGGCGGCGGCGACCCCACCCTGGTGGCGACCAAACTGGCGCCGGGGCCGACCGCTCCCGCCTCGCTCGTCGACCTCGCCAGCAGCACCGCCGCTGCGCTGAAGGCCAGGGGCGTCACCCGGGTGACCCTCGGCTACGACACCTCGCTGTTCACCAAGCAGACCACCTCACCGGCCTGGCCGGCGGAGTACGTGGCCTCCGGCGTGATCGCCCCCGTCACGGCCCTGGCCGTGCGCGAGGGCCGGGTGGGTACCGAGCAGGCCGGCATCGGGCCGCGGGTGAGCGACCCGCCGGCCGCCGCGGCCCGCACCTTCGCGACCCTGCTCGCGGACGCCGGCGTCACGGTCGCCCAGGCGCCCAGCCCCGACCAGGCGCCGCCGGCCCCGTCCGGGCCGGCGTCCCCGTCGACGAGCCCCTCGACGAGCCCCTCGGCGAGCGGCCCGGCCTCCGCCACACCGGCGGCCAGCCTGCCCGCGCCGGGCACCCGGCTGGCCGCGGTGTCCTCGCCGCCGGTGGCCGACCTCGTCGCGCAGATGCTCACCCTGTCCGACGACGACCTGGCCGAGGCGCTCGGCCACCTGGTGGCCGTCGGGTCCGGCGCGACCGCTGACTTCGCTGGAGCGGCGCAGTCGGTCATCGGCGAGGTCGCCGCGCTCGGGGTGCCCACCGACGGCGTCCGGCTGTACGACACCAGCGGGCTGGCCCGCACCGACCTGATCCCGGCCGAGGTGCTGACCGCCGTGCTGTCGGTCGTGGCGCAGGCCAAGCACCCCGAGCTGCGCCCGGTGCTCACCGGGCTGCCGGTGGCCGGGTTCACCGGCACCCTGGACGACCGCTTCGCCGGGGCGGCCACCCGGTCGGCCGCCGGGGTGCTGCGCGCCAAGACCGGCACGCTGAGCTCGGTGGGCACCCTGGCCGGCACCGTGCTGGACGCCGACGGCCGGCTGCTCGGCTTCGCCTTCCTCAGCAGCGGCTTCACCCCCGGGGCCGCACTGGAGAACCGGGCGGCGCTGGACCGGCTGGCCGCAGCCGTGGCCGGCTGCGGCTGCGGGGCGGCGCCCGCAGCCTCCCCCCCGTCCTCCCCGTCCTCCCCAGCGGCGTCCGCAACGGCGTCTCCCACCGGGTCGTGACCCCCCGTACCGTGAGGGCATGACCGAACCCGACGGCTCCGCCGCGCTGGTCGACTGGGATCTCGCCGTCGCCGCCGGTGTCCGGCTGGTGCGGCCGGGCCCCCAGCTGCCGCGGGAGGACGCGCGCGCCGCCGTCTCACAGCTGCGGGACCTGGCTATCGAGGCCCGCTCGCACGTGCGGTCCTACAGCCGGCTGGACGCCCCGGCGGCCGACGCTCCGGTGGCCGTGGTCGACCGCACCGAGTGGCTGCGCTCCAACGCCGAGGGGATCCGGCACCTGCTGGACCCGATCGCGCACCGGCTGGTGCGCGCCGGCACCCCCGGGCCGCTGCGTGCGGTCGGAGCCAGGGTCACGGCGCTGGAGCTCGGCGGGGGGCTGGCCTGGATGTCCAGCAAGGTGCTCGGGCAGTACGAGATGTTCCCGCCAGGAGGCCCGGACGGCGACCGGCCGGGCCGGCTGCTGCTGGTGGCCCCGAACATCGTGCAGGTCGAGCAGGAGCTCGACGTCGACCCGGACGACTTCCGGATGTGGGTCTGCCTGCACGAGGAGACCCACCGGGTGCAGTTCGCCGCCGTGCCCTGGCTGAGAGGGCACCTGGTCGACGGCATCAGCTCGCTCATGGGCTCGATCGAGACCGACCCGGCCGCAGTGGCCGAGCGGCTGCGGGCCGCCGCCGTCGCGGTCGCCTCCGCGGCGCGCGGCACCGACGGGCCGTCGCTCGCCGAGGCGGTGCAGACGCCGGAGCAACGGGCCCAGCTGGACCGGCTCACCGCCGTGATGTCCCTGCTCGAGGGCCATGCGGACGTCGTCATGGACGGCGTCGGCCCGACGGTCGTGCCCACCGTCGAGCAGATCCGGACCGCGTTCCAGCGCCGCCGCGAGCACCCCGGCCGCGCCGAGCTGGCGATCCGGCGGCTGATCGGCCTGGACGCCAAGATGCGCCAGTACCGCGACGGCGCCGCGTTCGTGCGTGGGGTGGTGGACCGGGTCGGCATGGAAGGGTTCAACCGGGTGTGGGACGCGCCGGAGATGCTGCCGTCGGCCGAGGAGATCCTCGACCCGCAGACCTGGGTGGACCGGGCGCACGGCCCGGCGCTGGCCTGACCGTGGGCGGCCCGCACCCGGCGGTGGCCGAGGTCCGCTCGGCCGTGCGGGCCGCGCTCACCGGGCTGCGCGGCGGCGCGCTCGTCCTGGCCGCGTGCAGCGGCGGCGCGGACTCGCTCGCCCTGGCCGCCGCGCTGGCCTTCGAGGCGCCCAGGGCCGGGCTGCGCGGCGGGGCGCTCGTCGTCGACCACGGGCTGCAGCCCGGGTCGGCTCAGCACTCCCGCTCGGTGGCCAGCCGGCTGGAGTCGCTGGGGCTGGCCCCGGTGCGGGTGCTCACCGTGCGCGTGGGCACCGACGGCGGCCCCGAGGCGGCCGCGAGGAGCGCCCGGTACGCGGCCCTGGGCCACGCTGCCGCCGAGCTGGACGCGGCCGCGGTGCTGCTCGGTCACACTCTGGACGACCAGGCCGAGACCGTCCTGCTGCGGCTGGCCCGCGGGTCCGGCAGCCGCTCGCTGTCCGGCATGGCGCCCGCGTCCGGCCGCTACCGCCGTCCGCTGCTCGCGGTCGCGCGCGAGACCACCCGGGGCGCGTGCGC
This sequence comes from Actinomycetes bacterium, assembly GCA_036510875.1. Classification (NCBI taxonomy): domain Bacteria; kingdom Bacillati; phylum Actinomycetota; class Actinomycetes; species Actinomycetes bacterium. Next base: position 5,023 of record DATCDE010000022.1, on the reverse strand, counting down.
GGCCCAGGGGCTGGCCCCGTGGGACGACCCGCACAACGACGAGCCCCGCTTCGCGCGGGTCCGGGTGCGGCAGGAGGCCCTGCCCGCCCTGGTCGAGGCGCTGGGTCCCGGGGTGCGCGAGGCGCTGGCCCGAACCGCCGCGCTGTGCCGTGAGGACGCCGAGGCCCTCGACGAGTGGGCCGCCGCGGCGTCCGTGGCGGCCGCCGGCCCGGACGGCAGCCTGGACGTCGACGTGCTGGCCGGGTTGCCGGCCGCCGTCCGCGGTCGGGTGCTGCGGGCCGCCGCGGTCGCCGCCGGCGCCCCAGCCGGGGCGGTCGGCCAGGTGCACATCCAGGCGCTGGACGCGCTGGTGACCCGCTGGCACGGCCAGCAGGCGGTCGCCCTGCCGGGCGGTGTCAGCGGCGAGCGGGCCTGTGGCAGGCTGCTGCTGCACCGGGCCCACGAGCAGCAGCCCGACCCGAAGGAGTAGCTGTGGAGGAGAGCGACCTCGGCGCCGACCTGGCCCGCGTGCTCGTCACCGAGGAGCAGATCCAGCAGCGGATCGCGGAGCTGGCCGCCTCGATCGACGCGGACTACGCGGAGCGGGACCTGCTGCTCATCGGCGTCCTCAAGGGCGCCGTCATGGTCATGGCCGACCTGTCCAGGGCCCTGCACCTGCCGGTGACCATGGACTGGATGGCGGTCTCCTCCTACGGCGCCGGCACCAAGTCCTCCGGGGTGGTCCGGATCCTCAAGGACCTGGACCGGGACATCACCGGGAAGCACGTCCTCGTGGTCGAGGACATCATCGACAGCGGGCTGACCCTGTCCTGGCTGCTGCTCAACCTGCGCTCGCGCGGGCCGGAGTCGGTCGAGGTGTGCACCCTGCTGCGCAAGCCGGACGCCGCCCAGGTACCGGTCGACGTCCGTTATGTGGGCTTCGACATCCCCAGCGAGTTCGTCGTGGGCTACGGCCTGGACTACGCCGAGCAGTACCGGAACCTGCCGTTCGTGGGCACCCTCGCCCCGCACGTCTACTCCGGCCGCTGAGCGGGGGCCGGGGGGAACAGCCGCTCCGGCTCCCACGTTCCCGGTGTACCGTCGTCTTCCCGGACGTGCGTTCCGGAGCCGGCCAACCGTTGATCAGGAGGAGGGGCGCTCCCGCCCCGTCATGATGTGAGGCGTTACTTCCGTGGTCCGCTGTTCTGGATCACCATCGGGGTGCTCACCTTGCTGGTGGGCGCCCAGCTGTTCTCGTCGTCGGCCGGCGCCAAGACCGTCGACACCTCCACGGTGCTCGCGGACATCGCTGCGGGCAACGTCAAGTCGGCCAAGCTCATCGACGGGCAACAGCGGGTCGAGCTGACCCTCAAGGACGGCAGCCAGGTCACCTCGCAGTACATCCCGTCCACGGGTGACTACATCGCCTCGCAGCTGCGCCAGAAGCCGCCGGCCGAGGGCTTCAACGAGATCAACCCGCAGCAGAGCGTCCTGGTCACCTTGATGGTGAGCCTGCTGCCCATCGCGATCATCGTCTTGCTGTTCTTCTTCCTGATGAACCAGATGCAAGGCGGCGGCTCGAAGGTCATGAGCTTCGGCAAGTCCAAGGCCAAGCTGGCCACCAAGGACATGCCGCAGACGACGTTCGCCGACGTGGCCGGTGTCGACGAAGCGGTCGAGGAGCTCGAGGAGATCAAGGAGTTCCTGCAGGAGCCCGCCAAGTTCCAGGCGGTGGGCGCGAAGATCCCCAAGGGAGTGCTCCTCTACGGCCCGCCAGGCACCGGCAAGACGCTGCTGGCCCGCGCGGTGGCCGGCGAGGCCGGTGTGCCGTTCTACTCGATATCCGGCTCGGACTTCGTCGAGATGTTCGTGGGTGTCGGCGCCAGCCGGGTCCGCGACCTGTTCGAGCAGGCCAAGGCCAACGCCCCTGCGATCGTCTTCGTCGACGAGATCGACGCCGTGGGCCGGCACCGCGGTGCCGGGCTCGGTGGCGGCCACGACGAGCGCGAGCAGACCCTGAACCAGCTGCTCGTCGAGATGGACGGCTTCGACGTCAGGGGCGGCGTAATCTTGATCGCCGCGACCAACCGGCCGGACATCCTGGACCCCGCGTTGCTTCGCCCCGGCCGGTTCGACCGGCAGATCGCCGTCGAGCGGCCGGACCTCCTGGGCCGCCACGCGATCCTCAAGGTGCACGCCAAGGGCAAGCCGCTCAACGAGGGCGTCGACCTGCTGGCCGTGGCCCGGCGCACCCCAGGCTTCACCGGCGCCGACCTGGCCAACGTGCTGAACGAGGCGGCGCTGCTCACTGCCCGCGGCAACGGCAAGCTGATCGACAACGGCACCCTCGACGAGGCGATCGACCGGGTCGTGGCCGGGCCGCAGAAGCGGTCCCGGCTGATGAACGACAAGGAGAAGAAGATCACCGCCTACCACGAGGGCGGGCACGCCCTGGTGGCGGCGGCGCTGCGCAACACCGACCCGGTGCACAAGGTCACGATCCTGCCGCGCGGCCGGGCGCTGGGCTACACGATGGTCCTCCCCGACGAGGACAAGTACTCGACCACGCGCAACGAGATGCTCGACCAGCTGGCCTACATGCTGGGCGGCCGGGTAGCCGAGGAGCTCGTCTTCCACGATCCCACGACCGGCGCGGCCAACGACATCGAGAAGGCCACCCAGGTCGCGCGCGCCATGGTCATGCAGTACGGCATGAGCGAGCGGGTGGGAGCGATCCGGCTCGGCCAGGAGAACCAGGAGGTGTTCCTGGGCCGGGACATGGGCCACATCCGGGACTACTCCGAGGGCATCGCCGAGATCGTCGACGAGGAGGTCCGTCGGCTGATCGAGAACGCGCACGACGAGGCCTGGGAGATCCTGGTCGAGAACCGCGACGTGCTCGATGCCCTGGTGCTGCAGCTGCTCGAGCGGGAGACCCTCGACAAGGCCGAGGTCGCGGCGATCTTCACGCCGGTGCAGAAGCTCCCGCAGCGGCCGATCTGGCTGTCCTCCGACCGTCGTCCGGTGTCCGACCGCCCCCCGGTCAGCTCGCCGAAGGAGCACAACGGGGCCAACGGGTCGTCCCCGAACGGCTCGACCGGCAGCGGGGTGTCGGTACCGGTCGACGAGAGCCGGGTCGACTGACGGTGACCGATCCCGTCGTCCCCGGGTCGACGGGAGCCACCGTCAGCCGGGCCTATGACCAGGGTCGCGCCGAGGCTGCGGTCCGCGAGCTGCTGCTCGCGGTCGGTGAGGACCCCGACCGCGACGGGCTGCGCGAGACACCCGCGCGGGTCGCCCGGATGTACGGCGAGCTGTTCGCCGGGCTGTGGCAGACCGCCGAGGACGTGCTGACCACGACCTTCGACCTGGGCCACGACGAGATGGTCCTGGTGCGGGACATCGAGGTCTACAGCCAGTGCGAGCACCACCTGGTGCCCTTCTTCGGGGTGGCCCACGTCGGCTACATCCCCAGCGTGGACGGCCGGATCACCGGTCTGTCCAAACTGGCCCGGCTGGTCGACGTCTACGCCAAGCGGCCGCAGGTGCAGGAGCGTCTGACCACCCAGGTGGCGGACTCCTTGGTGCGGCTGCTCGAGCCGCGTGGCGCGATCGTGGTGATCGAGTGCGAGCATCTGTGCATGTCCATGCGGGGGGTCCGCAAGCCCGGGGCGAAGACGGTCACCTCTGCGGTGCGTGGCCAGCTGCGGGACCCGGCCACCCGGGCCGAGGCGATCAGCCTGATCCTAGGGCGCTGAGCATGGTGGCTGGCGCACGGGCGGCGGTGCCGAGCGGCGTGAAACAGCAGACGGACCGCGCCTGGGCGCCCCGGCTGGCCGCGGGGGTCAGCATCCTGATCGGCCTGCTGGACATCGCGGCCGGGGTGCTGCCCTCAGTGTGGCACCGGCTGGAGGGGCTGGCCGACTTCCTGCCCGGCGCGTTCACCAACGCCTCCCGGGCGGGCGTCGTCGTCGCGGGCGTCGGCTTCCTCCTGCTCGCCGGCGCCCTCGCCCGTCGCAAGCGCCGCGCCTGGCAGCTCACCCTGGGGCTGCTCGTGGGCAGCGCGGTGCTGCACCTGGTGGAGGGGCCCAACTGGATCCTGTTTGGGGTCTCGCTCGCCATGGCCACCGTGCTGGCCATGCTGCAGCGGGAGTTCTACGCGGTCGGGGACCCGCGCACCCGCTGGAGCTCCCTGGGCGCCTTCGTGGCGCTCGGCCTGGTCAGCCTGCTGGTCGGCAGCATCCTGGTGTACGGCCTGCGGGCGCCTGCGGCGCGTTCCGAGGGCCTCGCGAAGACCTTCGGCTGGGTGGTGCTCGGCTTCTTCGGGATCCCCACCCCGCTGGACGCGACCGACAGCGCGTCGTCGGACTCGCTGTACTACGGGCTGCTCGGTCTTGGCCTGCTCACCGCTGGGGTCACCCTGTTCCTGCTGCTGCGCTCGCCCCGACCGCTGCCGTTCCTGTCCGCCACCGACGAGGAGGACATGCGCCGGCTGCTCGACCGGGAGGGCTGCCGTGACTCGCTGGGCTACTTCGCGCTGCGCCGCGACAAGAGCGTGGTGTGGTCGTCGTCCCGCAAGTCCTGCATCGCCTACCAGGTGACGTCGGGGGTGATGCTGGCCAGCGGTGACCCGCTGGGTGACCCGGAGGCCTGGCCGGGAGCGATCGCCGCCTTCCTCGAGGAGGCCAGGATCCACGCGTGGGTCCCTGGCGTGGTCGCGTGCAGCGAGACCGGCGCCGAGGTGTGGTGCCGCGAGGCCGGCCTGGAGGCGCTCGAGATCGGCGACGAGGCGATCGTCGACGTGGACGGCTTCACCCTCGAGGGCCGGGCCATGCGCAACGTGCGCCAGATGGTCAACCGGGTCCGGCGGGCCGGCTACGTGTGCGAGGCCCGCCGGCTGCACGAGGTCCCGGCCGAGGAGCTCGAGGAGATCAGGGCGAAGGCGGACACCTGGCGGGTCGGCGACACCGAGCGCGGCTTCTCGATGGCGCTGGGGCGGATCGGGGACCCGGGGGACGAGGAGTGCGTGCTGGTCGCGGCCCGG
>DATCDE010000021.1 GCA_036510875.1 Actinomycetes bacterium | reverse complement strand
GGCCGCCGTCGAGCCGGCCACCGTCCTCGGCTCGCTCGTCGGCGCCCTGCACCGGGCGCTGGCCACCCCGTCCGGGTCCGAGCCGACCCCTGTGGGCGCGGCCACGCAGGCGGACGCCGGCCGCTGGCACCGGCGCGCCCTGGCCACCCTGGAGGAGGCGTTCGTGCTCAACCCGGGGATGGAGGGGGAGCGGCTGCGGGCCCGAGCCGAGTCGGCCAGGGCCGCCCTGGCGCCGCTGGCCGGGGTGGCCCCCACGCCGGTCACGCTGGTGCACGGCGACCTGCACGTGGGCCAGGTGCTGCGCCACGACGGGGGCTACGCTGTCACCGACTTCGACGGCAACCCGGTGCTCCCGCCGTCCGAGCGCTCGCTGCCGCAGCCACCCGCCAGGGACGTCGCGGGGATGCTGCGCTCGCTGGACCACGTGGGCCGCGTCGCGAACCGGCGGACGGCTGGGCGACAGGTCGGACCGGTCGACGAGTGGATCGCGGCGACCCGGACCGCCTTCCTGGCGGCCTACGACGGCCCGTTGCTCGACGAGCGGCTGCTGCGGCCGTTCGAGGTCGAGCAGGAGTGCCGCGAGCTGGTGTACGCGGCCCGGCACCTGCCGCGCTGGCGCTACGTGCCGGACGCGGCGCTGGCCGCACTGCTGCCGCTCCCGGGAGGGTGCTGATGGACCCCGCCGGATACCTCGCCGACCTCGAGCGCATCCCGGACACCCTGGCCGCGCTGGCCGACGCGCTGGACGACGGCTTCCTGCCGTTCGAGGCGCCTTCGCACGACCGCGTGCTCCTGCTCGGCATGGGGTCGTCCGCCTACGCGGCCGGGGTCGTGGCCGCGCGGCTGCGGCACGCGGGGGTGGATGCCGTGGCCGAGCTGGCGTCGTCCGATCTGCTGCCGCCGCCGGACCCGCGGACGCTGGTCGTGGCGGTGTCGGCGTCCGGCCGGTCGGCCGAGACGCTGGCCGCCACCGCCCCCCACGCCGGGGTCGCGCCGGTCGTCGCGGTCACCGAGGACCCGGCCGGCCCGCTGGCCGACCTGGCCACCGGGGTGCTGCCCCTGCTGGCCGGCCCGGAGGACGGCGGGGTGGCCTGCCGCTCCTACCGGCACACGCTGGCGGTGCTGCTCGCCCTCGCCGAGCGGCTGGCCCCCGGGGTGGCGCCGGCCCTCACGGCCGGCTGCCGGACGGCGGCGGTGGCCACAGCGCACCTGCTCGACACCCGCGACGGCTGGCTGCCGGGGGTGGCCGACCGGCTGGCCGGGCCGCAGGGGTCCTGGGTGGTCGCCCCGGCCCGCCGGCTGGCCTCGGCCCAGCAGTCCGCACTCATGCTGCGGGAGGGGCCGCGCCGGCCGTCGCACGCCTGCGAGACCGGCGACTGGAGCCACGTCGACGTCTACCTCACCAAGACGCTGGACTACCGGATGCTGCTGCTGCCCGGCTCGGCGTACCAGCCGGAGCTGATGCGCTGGGTGGCCGAGCGCGGCTCGACGGTGGTGGCGGTCGGCGCGGACGTCGAGGGTGCCGCAGCGGCGGTCCGCTACCCGGGGGACGACGTGGACGACGTCCGGCTGCTCACCGAGACGACCGTGGCCGAGCTGGTCGCGGCGCGGTGGTGGGCGGCGTCCTGACTGTGTCCTGACTGCGTCCCGACCGGTCAGTGGCCGAGGAACCGGCCGAACACCTGGGCCCGCCTGGCCGGCCGTCCGGTGCGCGCCTCGGCGCGGTCCGCGCCGGACATGACGCGCAGCCCGGTGTTCACGCCGAGGAAGCGCAGCGGCTCCGGCTCCCACCGGGGGGAGCGGTGGTTCACCCAGGGCAGCCGCAGCAGGTCGGACTCGCCGCGGTCCAGCACCAGGTCGGCCAGCGTCCGGCCAGCCAAGTTCGCCGTGCCCACGCCGTCCCCGACATACCCGCCGGCCCAGCCCAGCCCGGTGGTCCGGTCCAGGCCGACCGAGGCGTACCAGTCGCGCGGCACCCCGAGCGGGCCGCCCCACGTGTGCGTGACGGCGTGGTCGGCCACCACCGGGTACAGCTCGACCAGCACCCGTCGCAGCTCGGCGAACACGGCCGGGTCGCGATCGAACCGCGGCTCGACCGAGGAGCCGAAGTGGTAGGGCGCGCCGCGGCCGCCGAAGGCCAGCCGGTCGTCGGCCGTGCGCTGCCCGTAGATGATCAGGTGCCGGTAGTCGTTGAACGTCTCCCGGGCAGCCAGCCCGATCCGGTCCCACGCAGTCGCCGGCAGCGGCTCGGTGGCCAGCATGAGCGAGTACACCGGCGCCACGGTCCGCTGGTGGCCGGGGAGGCTGGGCGTGTAGCCCTCGGTTGCCCGGATCACGTGCGGCGCCCGGACGTCGCCGTGCGGCGTCCGCGCCACGCCCGGCTCGACGGCCAGCGCCGGGCTGCCCTCGTACAGCCGCACCCCGCGCCGCTCGACGGCGCCGGCCAGGCCGCGCACCAGCCGGGCCGGGTGGATCGCGGCGGTGTGCGGGGTGAACGTCGCGCCCAGGACGTCGGTCGCCCCCGACCGCTCGGCCGCCTCGGCGGCGGTCAGCCAGGCATAGTCCTGCTCGCCGAAGCCCCAGGCCCGGGCCTCGTCGATCTCGGCGGCGGCCCGCTGCACGTGCAGCGGCGTGCGGGCCATCCCGAGGGTTCCGCCCTTGGCCCAGTGGATGTCCATGCCCTCGGCGCCGGCCACCCGGCCGACCTCGTCGACGGTGTCGAACATGGCCCGCTGCAGCCGGATGGCGGCGTCCCTCGACGACCCCCTGGCCACCTTGGCCCAGGACGCCGGGAACAGTGCCGAGCACCAGCCGCCGTTGCGGCCGGAGGCACCGAACCCCGCGGTCTCCTTCTCCAGCACCACGATCCGCAGGGTCGGGTCGGCCACGGACAGGTAGTACGCCGTCCACAGCCCGGTGTAGCCCGCGCCGACGATGATGACGTCGGCGTCGGTCGAGCCGGGCAGCGCCGGACGGACCGGCCCGGCCAGCTCCCCGGGCAGCGTGTCCCACCACAACGACAGCGACCGGTAGGTCACCGCTTCCACCCTTCTACGGAGGCCGGCACGGGCCGGCCGGGCACGAGGTCAGGGGCCGGCACCGGCGCCCCGAACGACTCCAGGATCGGCACGGTGCCGGCCCACACCGGCAGCGCGACGTCTTCGGGCGGGTCGTCCGGCGGCCCGGCGCTGACCTTGACCGAGCACTCGTCCAGCGGCAGCGCCAGCACGGTCGTGGCGGCCAGCTCCTTGCGGGTCGGCGGCCGGACCTCGGCCCAGCGGCCCGGCAGCAGGTGCTCGGTGAGCACTCCCACGGCGGCGGTCTTCGCGGCCCCGCGCAGCACCGTGCACCGGCCCAGCACCATGACGCTGCGGTAGTGCATCGAGGACTCGAACGCCGACCGGGCGACCACCAGGCCGTCCAGCAGGGTCACGGTCAGGCAGGTGGGCGCGCCCGCGGCGAGCCCGCGGAACAGCCGCGAGCCGGTCGATCCGTGCACCAGCACGCGGTCGTCGTCCCGGGCGTAGGCCACCGGGACGACGTAGGGCTGGCCGTCGTCGTCGACCACCGCGAGGTGCGCCACCAGGCCGGCGTCCAGCACCGCGTGCAGGACCGACCGGTCGGGCACCGCCTTGTCCGGGAGCCGTCGCACCGTGGTGCGCGCGGTGGCCCCCGGAGCCGAGGCGGTCAGAGGATCGACCACGCCTCGGTGAGCACGGTGCGCAGGATCTGCTCGATCTCGTCGAACTCCGGCTGGCCGATGATCAGCGGCGGGGCCAGCTGGATCACCGGGTCGCCGCGGTCGTCGGCCCGGCAGTACAGGCCGTGGTCGAACAGCGCCTTGGAGAGGAACCCGCGCAGCAGCCGCTCGGACTCGTCCTCGTTGAAGGTCTCCTTGGTGGCCTTGTCCTTGACCATCTCGATGCCGTAGAAGTACCCGGCCCCCCGGACGTCGCCGACGATCGGCAGGTCGCGCAGCCGGTCGAGGGTGGCCTTGAACGCGGTCTCGTTGGCCAGCACGTGCTGGTTGATGCCCTCGCGCTCGAAGATGTCGAGGTTGGTCAGCGCCACCGCCGCGGACACCGGGTGCCCACCGAAGGTGTAGCCGTGCGCGAAGTAGTTGGAGCCCTTGCGGAACGGCTCGAACAGCCGGTCGCTGGCGATCATCGCGCCGATCGGGGAGTAGCCCGAGGTCATGCCCTTGGCGCAGGTGATGATGTCCGGCGTCACGCCGAATCGCTTGGTGGCGAACATCTCGCCGATCCGGCCGAACGAGGTGATGACCTCGTCGGCGACCATGAGCACGTCGTACCGGTCGCAGATCTCGCGGACCCGCTGCAGGTACCCGGGGGGCGGCGGGAAGCAGCCGCCGGAGTTCTGCACCGGTTCGATGAAGACCGCGGCCACGGTGTCCGGGCCCTCGAACTCGATCGCCTCGGCGATCCGGTCGGCCGCCCAGCGGCCGAACGCCTCCGGGTCGTCGGCGTGCTCCTGGGCCCGGTAGAAGTTGGTGTTCGGCACCTTGATGGCGCCGGGAACGAGCGGCTCGAAGTACTTCTTGGCGTCCGGGATGCCGGTGATCGACAGCGCGCCCTGCGGGGTGCCGTGGTAGGCGATCGACCGGGAGACGACCTTGTGCTTCATCGGCTTGCCGGTCAGCTTGAAGTACTGCTTGGCCAGCTTCCAGGCCGTCTCGACGGCCTCACCGCCACCGGTGGTGAAGAACACCCGGTTGAGGTCGCCCGGGGTGTACGTGGCCAGCCGCTCGGCCAGCTCGATCGCCTTCGGGTGGGCGTAGGACCACAGCGGGAAGTACGCCAGCTCGGAGGCCTGCTTGGCGGCGGCCTCGGCCAGCTCGGTCCGGCCGTGACCCAGCTGGACGACGAACAGCCCGGCCAGCCCGTCGAGGTACCTGCGGCCGGCGTCGTCCCAGATGTAGGCGCCGTCCCCCCGGACGATCACCGGGACGTGGTGTCCGGCGTCGTAGACCGAGTGCCTCGTGAAGTGCATCCACAGGTGCTCGCGGGCGGTCTCGGCGAGGCGGTCGGCCCCGCCCTCGTCGACGTACTGCGGCGTGGTGGTCATCGGGTTCCCCAGGTGTAGGTCTGCTTGTGGAGCTTCAGGTAGACGAAGGTCTCGGTCAGCCGGACGCCGGGGATGCCCCGGATCCGCTGGTTGACCAGGTCGAACAGCCGGGCGTCGTCCTCACACACCAGTTCGGCGAGGAGGTCGTACCGCCCGGCGATGATCACCAGGTAGTCGACCTCCTCCATCGCGGCCAACGTGTCGGCCACGGCCTGGACGTCGCCCTCGACCCGGATGCCCACGAGGGCTTGCCGGGCGAACCCGACGACGAGCGGGTCGGTGACGGCGACGATCTGGATCACGCCGGAGTCGACGAGCCGCTGGACGCGTTGGCGCACGGCCGCCTCGGACAGCCCCACGGCCTTGCCGATGGCGGCGTACGGACGGCGACCATCCTCCTGCAGCTGCTCGATGATCGCCTTGGCGACATGGTCGAGCACGACCCCGTGGCCGTTGCTGCGCTCCCGTCCCGCCATGGACAGCGATACTGCCGCTAGTCGTCGGGAAACACAAGTGATTCCGTTGTCTGCGTATGTTCTATGCACTGATTCCGAGGTCTGGAGGCGTCCACTCTGTCGGTTTCGTGACTTGGGCGCTACGCTCGCGGCAACGCCCGATGCCCGGGTTCCTGCCTCGTTTCCTGGAGACCCTCGTGAGTGACAAGCGTGTCCTGCGCAACTTCGTGAACGGTGAGTCCGTCGACGCCGCCGACGGCGCGACGACCGACCTGGTCAACCCCACCACCGGCGAGGTGTTCGCCACCGCCCCCTTGTCGACGGAGGCGGACGTCGACGCCGCCTACCGGGCAGCCGCGACCGCGTTCGAGGGCTGGCGGGACAGCACGCCGAGCCAGCGGCAGGCCGCGCTGCTGAAGATCGCGGACGTGCTCGAGGCGCACGCCGACGAGCTGGTGTCCCTGGAGAGCGAGAACACCGGCAAGCCGCTCGCCCTGACGATGTCGGAGGAGATCCCTCCGATGATCGACCAGATCCGGTTCTTCGCGGGTGCCGCGCGGGTGCTCGAGGGCCGCGCCGCCGGTGAGTACATGGCCGGCATGACGTCGATGGTCCGGCGCGAGCCGATCGGCGTCGTGGGCCAGGTCACCCCGTGGAACTACCCGATGATGATGGCGGTCTGGAAGTACGCCCCGGCCTTGGCCGCCGGCAACACCGTGGTGCTCAAGCCGAGCGACACCACGCCGGTGTCCACCGTGCGGATGGCCGAGCTGATCGCCGAGTCCGGCGCGCTGCCGCCCGGCGTGTTCAACGTCGTCTGCGGTGACCGGGACACCGGCCGGGCCCTGGTCGACCACCCGATCCCGCAGATGGTGGCCATCACCGGCTCGGTGCGAGCCGGCATGGAGGTCGCCGGCGGCGCCGCCAAGGACGTCAAGCGGGTGCACCTCGAGCTCGGCGGCAAGGCGCCCGTCGTCGTCTTCGACGACGCGGACATCGAGGCGGCGGCCGAGGCGATCGCCATCGCCGGCTACTTCAACGCGGGCCAGGACTGCACCGCGGCCACCCGGGTGCTCGTCTCGCCGGGCGCGTACGACGACTTCGTGGCGGCGCTCACGGCGCAGGCGCGCAACGTCGTCACCACCTACGAGCACGGCCCCGGCCACGAGGACGCGCTGCTGCCCCCGGTGAACAACGCCAACCAGCTGGCCCGGGTGTCGGCGTTCATCGACCGGCTGCCGGGTCACGCGATGATCACCACCGGTGGCGAGCGGATCGGCGACCACGGGTTCTACTTCGCGCCGACCGTGGTCTCCAACCTGCGGCAGGACGACGAGATCATCCAGAACGAGGTCTTCGGACCGGTCATCACCGTGCAGAAGTTCTCCGACGAAGCCGAGGCGCTGGCCTGGGCCAACGGCGTCAACTACGGCCTGGCGTCCTCGGTGTGGACCAAGGACTTCGGCCGGGCCATGCGGATGGCCAAGCGGCTCGACTTCGGATGCGTGTGGATCAACACCCACATCCCGCTCGTCGCCGAGATGCCGCACGGTGGCTTCAAGCACTCCGGGTACGGCAAGGACCTGTCCATGTACGGGTTCGAGGACTACACCCGGATCAAGCACGTCATGGCCAACATCAACAGCTGACCTGCGGCTGCCCCCTAGAAGGGACCCTTCTGAAGGAAGGGTCCCTTCTAAGCGTGTGGCCGCACAAACCGCACCTGCATGAAGGTGCTCAGCGGACCGTGACCGCGACGGTGGGCCAGCCGCTGGCGCCGTCCGGCTCCGGTGGCGACTGTTGCCCGGTCTGCACGTCGCCGGTGCCGTCGACGGCCCGCGCCCACAGAGTGTGGGAGCCCGGGGTCGCGTCCCAGCGGTAGACCCACTGCCGCCAGGTGTCAATGCCCGGGACGGCGGCCAGCCGGGCCGGCTGCCACGGCCCCCCGTCCACCCGGACCTCGACGGCGTCGATGCCGCGGTGCTGCGCCCAGGCGACGCCGGCCACGGCGACGGCGCCGGCGCGCAGCTGCGTGCCGGCGCCTGGGGTGTCGATGCGGGTCATCGTCTTGACCGGGCCGCGAGCCGCCCAGCCGCGGCTGACCCAGTAGGCCGTGGCGGCTGCGAACGTCGTCAGCTCGAGGTCCACGACCCACTTGGTGGCGCTGACGTAGCCGTAGAGACCGGGCACGACCATCCGCACCGGGAAGCCGTGCTCGATCGGCAGCGGCAGGCCGTCCATGCCCACCGCGAGCAGTGCGGCCCGGCCGTCCATGACCGCAGCCGTCGGGGTGCCACAGGTCCAGCCGTCCGCCGACCGGCTCAGCAGCTGGTCGGCGCCGGGGTGGACCCCGGCCTCGTCGAGCAGGTCCTTCAGCCGGGCGCCCAGCCATCGGGCGTTGCCGACATACGGGCCGCCGACCTCGTTGGACACGCAGCACAGCGTCAGGTCGGTCTCGACCAGGGGGCGGGCCAGCAGGTCGGCGTAGGTCAGCTCGATCTCCCGGTCGACCATGCCGTGGACCCGCAGCCGCCAGTCCGCGGCGACCACTCGGGGCACCACGAGCGCGGTGTCGACCCGGTAGAAGTCGTTGACCGGCGTGGTGAACGGCGTGAGCCCCGGCAGGTGCAGGTCGACGCCGGGCGGCAGCGGCGGGACGGGGGTGGCGGGGAGCGGCAGCCGGACCTCGGCCCGGGAGGCGGCCGCGTTCGACCCGCCGGCGAGCAGCCGTGCGGACCCGCCGGCGACCAGGGCTGCGGCACCGAGCCCGGCGCTGCCGAGCAGGAACGCGCGGCGGTCCCACTGCCCGTCAGTGGGGCTGGCGGCTGGGCCGGTCGCCGGACGAACGGCGGGTGACCGCGTCGTCCGCCGTTCCACCAGGAAGCGCAGCCCCCAGGCGGACACCAGCGCCCCGAGCACCGACGGCAGCACCGACAGCCAGGTCGCGTCCGGCCGGCGCACGGCGGCCAGCGCGGCGATCGCGCCGAGGGCGGCGACCGCGTACAGGGCTGCCCGCAGCCGGCTGCGGGCCAGCAACCCGACGGCCGCGGCCAGCCCGCAGAGGACGACGACGATGCCGAGCAGCAGCACCGCCTTGTCTGACGTGCCGAACCAGCGGATCGCGGCGTTCTTCAGCCACAGCGGGGTGGCGTCCACGACGGCGCCGCCGACGGCCACCACGGGCGCGGAGTCCGCACCGGTGACGACGGCGGCCAGCTGGGCGACGCCGAGACCGACCGCCGCAGCGACGACCCCGGTGAGCGTCCAGGCCCAGCGGGGGGCTTGAGGGGGGCTTGGTGGCACCCTGCCATGATGCGCGACATGACCGCCGACCTGCTGTTCCGCAAGGGCATCGTAAGAACTCAGGACGCGGCCCGCCCGGTGGCGCGGGCCCTCGCCGTCCGCGACGGGCGCGTCAGCGGACTGGACGACGAAGCCCTCGCGCAGACGGGCCCGGACACCGTCGAGGTCGACCTCGACGGCGGCGTCCTGCTCCCGTCGTTCGGCGACGGTCACGTGCACCCGCTGTGGGGCGGGGTCGAGCTGACCGAGGCGCCGGTGCGGGACGCCCGGTCGGTCGACGAGGTCGTCGCCGCGGTGCGCCGGTACGCCGCTGAGCACCCCGAGCTGGAGTGGGTCACCGGGGGCTCGTACGACCCGACCCTCGCGCCGGGCGGACTGTTCGACGCCCGCTGGCTGGACGCCGCGGTGCCCGACCGGCCGGTGTACCTCGAGTCCACCGACCACCACAGCGCGTGGGTGAACACGCCGGCGCTGCGGCGCGGCGGGGTCACCGCGGCCACGCCGGACCCCCCGGCCGCGGCCGTGGCCCGCCGGGACGACGGCGAGCCGCTGGGCACCCTCGTGGAGTGGACGGCGATGGAGCTGGTCAAGCGCCTCGTGCCGGTGCCGGACGACCCCACGAAGCGGGCCGGCCTGCAGGCCGCGACCGGGCTGCTGGCCGCGGCCGGCGTCACCTGGGCGCAGGAGGCGGCGCTGGCGCCCTCCGACGTCACGACCTACCTCGCCGCGGCGGACGCGGGTCAGCTCGCCGTCCGGGTGAACATCGCCCTGCGTGCCGAGCCGGGGGAGTGGCCGGCGCAGCTGGCGTGCTTCGCCGCCGCCAGGGCGTCGGCGCAGGGCCATCCGCAGGTGTCCGCCCGGACCGTGAAGTTCTTCGCCGACGGAGTCCTGGAGTTCGGGACCGCGGCGCTGCTCGAGCCGTACGCGAACGCGCCGTACACCTGCGGGCTCCCCGTGTGGTCGCCGCCGGAGCTGGCGCAGGCCATGGCGGCGTTCGACGCGGACGGGTTCCAGGTGCACATCCACGCCATCGGCGACGCCGGCGTCCGCGCGGCCCTCGACGCGGTCGAGCATGCCGAACGGGTCAACGGCCCTCGGGACCGGCGCGCGGTGGTCGCCCACACGCAGGTGGTCGACCCCGCCGACCTGCCCCGGTTCGCCGCGCTGGGGGTGATCGCCAACTTCGAGCCGCTGTGGGCCTGCCTCGACGACTGCCAGCTGGAGCTGACCGCGCCAAGGCTGGGCCCGGAGCGCAGCCTGCTGCAGTACCCGATGCGCGGCCTGGCCGAGGCGGGAGCCACGCTGTCGATGGGCAGCGACTGGCCGGTGTCCTCGCTGCGGCCGCTCGAGGGGCTCGCGGTCGCCGTGTCGCGGCAGAACGCGGCCGGGGAGCCGGCCGACGGCTGGATCCCCGGCCAGCGCCTCGACCCCGCCACGGCGGTGCTGGCCTATACCGCGGGCGTCGCCTACCAGGCGTTCGAGGAGGGCTCCTGGGGACGGCTGGCCGTGGGGATGCGGGCCGACCTGGTGGCGCTTTGCGCGGACCCGTTCACCGCACCCCCCGGTAAGTGGGCGTCCATCCCGGTGCGAGGAACCTGGCTGGCCGGCGTCCGGACGCACGACGGG
>DATCDE010000020.1 GCA_036510875.1 Actinomycetes bacterium | reverse complement strand
GGACCCCACGGCCAGCAGCCCCCACGCCGTCCGCGCCCTGGTGAGGCGCAGCCGCCCGGCGGCCAGGCCGGCGACGACATATGCCGTCCACGCCAGCAGGGGGTAGTAGCCGGTGACCAGCAGCGTCTGCAGCAGCGCCCGGGGAGCCTCGAGCAGGGTGGCGACGGTCGGGTTGCCGTAGTCCGGCGGGCCGAAACTGGCCCGCGCCGCCTGGCTGAGCGGGGCACGGCGACAGCCACCCCGGCCGCGAGCCATCCCAGCGCCGGAGCACGCAGCGGCAGCAGCGGGATGGCTAGCAGGAACAGCAGGGCGAAGTAGGGCAGGATCACCGCGACGCCCGAGTCCGGGTAGCCCAGCACCAGCCCGATGGCCCCGATCGCCAGCGCCCGCACCGCGATCCCCGCGCCGTAGCCGGCCCAGCGGCGCCCGGTCGGCGCGCGCGGGCCGCCCGTGGCCAGCGCCAGCCCCACACCGGCCAGCACGGCGAGGGCCGCCGCCGACCGACCGCCGGCGATCCGCTCGGCCAGGGACACCGAGCCGTCCAGCTCCCGTCCCGGGTAGACGTGGACCGCCATCATCCCCAGCGGCGCGAGCCCCCTCGTCGCGTCGACGCCGACCAGCCGCCCGGAGCCGCGCCTCCGGGACGCGGAGGACCCAGCGGCGTCCCGACTTCCGCCTCGGCAGACCCCCGGCTGGTCATAGGCTGAAGGCTAGGAGCCAGCCCCGGGAGGTGTCGCGATGGAACCCGCCGAGCTGCTCAACTCGGTCGCCGCACAGCGTGCCGAGCTGCGGCATGGAATGGGTGCGCTCGAGCAGGCCCTGGCCGCCCCCGCGGTACGCCCCACCTGGGCGGTCCGCGTGTACACGGCGCTGGCCGAGCTCGACCACGACCTGAAGGTGCACGTGCTCGTGACCGAGGGGGAGGACGGGCTGTACATCCGGATCCTGAAGGACGCGCCGCGGCTGGCCGCCGCCGTCCACCGGCTGACCACCGAGCACCAGACGATGCGGACGCAGATCGACGACCTACTGAGGGCCACCATGGACGGCGCCGACGTCGACGTGGAGGGTGTCCGCCAAGCCGGGACGACGCTTCTCGCGCTGATCGCCCACCACCGGCAGACCGGCGGCGACCTGCTGTACGAGGCCTACGAGTCCGACATCGGCGGCGAGACCTGACAGGGGTCTGACCACCCCGATCGGCGGAGGCGGAGGGATTTGAACCCTCGAGGGGGTTGAAGCCCCCAACCGCATTAGCAGTGCGGCGCCATAGGCCACTAGGCGACGCCTCCCCGCGGCCCGCTGGACCGCGCGGACAGGCTACCTGTCCGCCGTCCCGGCCAGCAAAGATAGGGCCGTGACCAACGACCCCCAGGCGGCAGCCAAGCAGCGAGCCGGCGAGACCGCCGTCGACCGGTACGTCCGATCGGGCATGCGCATCGGACTCGGCACCGGCAGCACCGCGGTGTGGGCGATCCGCCGGCTCGGCGGGCTGCTCGCGTCCGGCGCGCTGACCGACGTCGCCGGCGTGCCGACGTCCGAGGCCAGCCGGGTCGAGGCGCTGACCTGCGGCGTGCCGCTCACCACGCTGGACGACGACCCGCGGCTGGACCTCACCATCGACGGCGCCGACGAGGTGTCCCCGGCGCTGGACCTGGTCAAGGGCGGCGGCGGCGCGCACCTGCGAGAGAAGATCGTGGCCCAGGTCAGCGACCGGCTGGTCATCGTCTGCGACCCGAGCAAGCTGGTCACCGCGCTGGGGGAGACCTTCGCCATACCGGTCGAGGTGGTGCGCATGGCCCGCCGTCCCGAGCAGGCATTCCTCGAGTCGCTGGGGGCCCGGGCCAGCTGGCGGCAGCGGGCCGACGGCTCCGGACCGTTCGTCACCGACGAGGGCAACTGGATCCTGGACGCCGACTTCGGCCCCCTGGACGACCCCGCGGCGGTGCTCCGCAGGCTGCAGGAGCGGGCCGGCGTCGTCGAGGTCGGGCTGTTCCTGGGCCTAGCCGACGTCGTCCTGGTGGCCGAGCCGGACGGCGTCCGCGAGCTGCACCGCTCGAGGAGCTAGTCGACCGTCTTGACGTCCAGCTCGCCCTCGGCGTACTGGCGGCGCAGCACCTTCTTGTCGAACTTGCCCACCGACGTCTTGGGCACCTCGGTGATCACCGCCCACCGCTCGGGTACCTGCCACTTGGCCAGCCGGTCGCCCAGAAACGCCTTGAGGTCCGCCAGAGTGACGGTCGACCCCTCGCGCAGCACCACCGTGGCCAGCGGCCGCTCGCCCCACTTCTCGTCCGGGACGCCGACGACGGACGCCTCGACGACCTCCGGGTGGGCCATCAGGTCGTTCTCCAGCTCGACCGAGGAGATCCACTCGCCGCCGGACTTGATCACGTCCTTGGCCCGGTCGGTCAGGGTCAGGTAGCCGTCGGCGGTCAGCGTGCCGACGTCCCCGGTGCGCAGCCAGCCGTCGCGGAACTTCAACGGGTCGTCGTCGTGGTAGTACGACGCAGTGATCCACGGCCCGCGGACCTCGAGCTCGCCCACGGCCTGGCCGTCGTGCGGCATCAGGCCGCCATCCGGGCCGACCAGCCGGCCCTCCACCGAGGCGGGCAGTCGGCCCTGGGTGGTCCGGTACCGCCAGGCGTCGTCGCCCTCCGCGCCCCGCGGCGGCCGAGCCACCGAGCCCAGCGGCGAGGTCTCGGTCATGCCCCACGCGTGGATGATCGTCACGCCCCGGTCGTCGAAGGCCCGCATCAGCGCCGGCGGACAGGCCGAGCCGCCGACCGCGACCTCCCGCATCGAGGAGATGTCCCCGCCGTTGGCGGACAGGTGGTGCTCGAGGTCGTTCCAGATCGTCGGGACGGCACCGGCGAAGTTCGGCCGCAGCTGCTCGATCATGGTGGTCAGCGGGGCCGCCTGAAGGAACCGGTCCGGCATGATCAGCGAGGCCCCGGACATCAGCGCCGCGTAGGGCAGCCCCCAGGCCATGGCGTGGAACTGCGGGACGATCGCCAGCACGACGTCAGTGTCGCTGAGCCCGAACGACTCCTTCATGCACACCTGCATGGAGTGCAGCCAGATCGATCGGTGGCTGTACACGACGCCCTTGGGGTTGCCGGTGGTGCCGCTCGTGTAGCACATGGCGGCGGCGTCCCGCTCGTCGACGTCCGGCCACTCGAAGGTCGTCGGCTGGCTGGCGATGAGGGTGGCGTAGTCGTGCACCTGGGGGGACGTCCCGGCCAGCACGGAGGTGTCGGCCGGTCCGTTGATGATCAGGTGCTCGACGGTCTCCAGCTGCGGCAGCACGCGGGCCAGCAGCGGCAGCACCGCACCGTCCACGATGATGACCTTGTCCTCGGCATGGTTGGCGATGTACGCGAGCTGGTCGGGGAACAGCCGGACGTTCAGCGTGTGCAGCACGGCACCCATCGACGGCACCGCGAGGTACGCCTCGAGGTGCTCGGTGTTGTTGAACATGAAGGTGGCCACCCGCTGGTCACCGGTGATGCCCAGCCCGCGCAGGGCGTTGGCCAGCTGCGCGCTGTGCGCGCCCACCTCGGCATAGGTGATCGTGCGGGCGCTGTCACCGGTCCAGGTGGACACGGTGGACGTCGCATGCGTCGTGGCGCCGTACTCCAGCAGCCGGGAGATCTGCAGCGGGACGTCCTGCATGGTGCTCTTCATGGGGCCACTCCCTGATCGGTTGCCGACTTCTCGCCACGCTAGCCGGGACCGGGGCAGTGCGCCGCTCAAGCGCCCCAATCCGGGCGCAGCGGCATCCCGCTCCGGTGGTCGTTGCCGAGCCGGACGCCGAGGATCTGGTGCAGCTGGATCCGGTTGGTGTCGAAACCGACCCGGGACGCCGCCATGTACAGCTGCCAGACCCGGGCCTTGCGCAGCCCCACCTCGGCCACTGCGTCGTCCCAGCCGGCGACCAGGTTGGCGCCCCAGTCCCGCAGCGTCATGGCGTAGTGCTCGCGCAGGTTCTCCTGGTGCCGCACCTCGAACCCGTGGTCGTTCATGGCCGACTGGATGTAGCCGGGGCCCTCGAGCTCGCCGTCCGGGAAGATGTAGCGGTCCAGGAAGCCGCCGGCACGGGCCCGTTCCATGTTGGTGGGCCGGGTGATCGTGTGGTTGAGCAGCCGCCCGCCCGGCCGCAGCCGGGAGGCCAGGAACGAGAAGTACGCCGGCAGGTTCTTCTGCCCGATGTGCTCGGTCAGCCCGATCGATGACACGGCGTCGAAGTTCGCCTCGGTGACGTCGCGGTAGTCGCTGAAGCGGACCTCAGCCTGCCCGGTGAGGCCGTCGTCCGCGATCGCCTTCTGCGCCCACTCGGCCTGCTGCCGCGACAGGGTCACGCCCAGCGCTTGCACGCCGTAGTGCTGCGCCGCGTGCCGGACCATGCCGCCCCAGCCGCAGCCGACGTCGAGCAGCTGCATGCCCGGTTGCAGGCCCAGCTTGCGGCAGACCAGGTCGAACTTCTCGGCCTGGGCGTTCTCGAGGGAGGCCTCGAGGGTCGGGTAGACGGCGCAGGTGTAGGCCATCGACGGGCCCAGCACAACCTCGTAGAACCGGTTGGACACGTCGTAGTGGTGCGCGATGGCCGCGGCGTCCCGGTCCTTGGAGTGCCGGCGGCCACGCCGCCAGGGGTGGGGCGCCTCCTCCGGCGGGACCGGCGGCCGGCGGAGGACCCCCGTGCCGAGGCCACGCAGCAGCTCGATCCGCTCCGACCACGGGACGTCCTGCCGGGAGTACTGGACCAGGCCGTACAGCGCGCGGTAGACGTCGCCGTGCACCGCCAGGTGGCC
Organism: Actinomycetes bacterium; assembly: GCA_036510875.1. Classification (NCBI taxonomy): domain Bacteria; kingdom Bacillati; phylum Actinomycetota; class Actinomycetes; species Actinomycetes bacterium. The sequence continues at coordinate 8,353 of DATCDE010000020.1, read as the reverse complement.
GCTCACGAACGCGCGGGCCAGGCCCAGGTCACCGGGCGCCGTCACGATGTACTGCAGCGCGACCGGTGAGCGGAGCTCCAGGGTCACCTCGGCGTCGGGCGACCCGGCCGAGCTGCCGTCGTACGCGGTGAAACGGATCCCCGCGCCATCGCCCACGATCCGTTCGAAGATCTCCGCCAGTGCCATGGTCACCTCCGCAGGACGCACTTGTCGTACAGGTCGAGCAACCGCCCTTCCGGGTCGTAGGTCTTCTTTAGTACGTCATACGCCGTCCCGTTGTAGATGCGCCAGAAGTCGGCCGGGTCGTAGTAGGACGTCGAGTACAGGGACTTGCGCCCGCCGAGCCGCTCGACCTCGGCCTCGATCAGCCGGTTGGAATGCCCCTCGGCGTCGCCGCCGCGCGCCGGCACGGACGACCAGAAGCCGAAGTTCACGTAGCTGGCGGCCGGGTCGAACGCGTAGAGGTCCCAGTGGTCACCGGGGTCGCGCTGGCGCAGCGGGCAGGTCCACACCGGGGAGATGCCGATCTCGCGGCGGAAGAAGTCGAGGAACTCCGCGGAGCGCTCGATGGGGATCTCGACGTCCTGGATCACCGGCTCGCGCTCGGGCCGGCCGCGCCACCGGTCGACCTGGGCCACCCAGCCGTGCCGGCGCTCGAACCCCACCACTTTCTGGTAGGCCTCACTGCCGAGATAGCGCTTGGGCACCAGCCGGCGGACGGCGGGCCGCTGCACCTGCAGCGCCTGCGAGCACCAGAACCAGTCGGTGTCCCAGCGCCACAGGTAGTCGCGGACGGTCAGGTAGTCGGTGCGGCGGGCCTGGATGGACCGGTAGTAGATGTCCATGCCGGTGTAGTCGCCGGTGTACGGGGCGGTGTCGACGAACCGGCCCACCGACAGGTACATCTCGTCGGCGCCGAACACGGTGCCATCGAGGAAGTCCGCGGTGGCACCCTCGTGGCTTCCGGTGGCCACGACGTCCGCCATGGCCGCGAAGAACGTGCCGGCGCCGAAGAAGCGCCGGTGCACGAGCTCGACGAACGGGCGCACCGGCTGCAGCTCGATGGTCAGCCGCAGCGCGTAGCCGAGGGTGCCGTAGGAGTTGGGGAACCCGAAGAACAGGTCGCGGTGCTCGTTGTCCCGGCGGGCCGTGACGATTCGGCCGTCTCCGGTGAGCACGTCCATCTCGAGCACCGACTCGTGCGGCAGCCCGTTGCGGAACGAGGACGACTCGATGCCCAGCCCGGTGACCGCGCCGCCCAGCGTGATCGTCTTGAGCTGGGGGACGACGAACGGCATCAGCCCGTGCGGCAGGGTGCTGTCGACCAGGTGCTCGTAGGTCGTCATGCCCTGGACGTCGGCGGTACGGGCGACCGGGTCCACCGACAGCACGCCGTCGAAGGCGGCGACGTCCAGGCCGGGGGCGGTGGCCGCCGTGCGGGGACGGAACAGGTTCGAGGTGCGCTTGGCCAGCCGGACGGGCGCGCCCGGAGGAAGCGCGGCGTACTGCTCGAGCAGAGTCGCCGTGCGCACCTCGTACGAGAGGTCTCCCAACGCCTGCAGCCGCACAACGATCACCGTAGCGAACGGACGACCATCAGGGCAGGGGCTGCTGCGGGTTGAGCCCCGTCCAGCCTGGTCCGCCCCCTACGCTGCGTCCATGACGACCGTGGGCGTGGTGGGCCTGGGGATCATGGGCTCGGGGATGGCCCACAACCTGCTGGGCGCCGGGTTCGACGTCGTGGTGCACAATCGGACGGCGGCCCGGATGGCGCCGTTGGCGGCCGCCGGGGCCCGTACTGCGGCCGACCCGGCCGAGCTGGCGGGGTCCTGCGACGTCGTCCTCACGTGCGTGAGCGACACCCCGGACGTCGTGGAGGTCGTGCTCGGCCCGCGAGGGGTGATGCGAGGCGCCCGACCCGGGACGCTGGTCGTCGACGCCAGCACGATCGCACCGGCCGCCACCCGGCGGATCGCGGCCGAGCTGGCTGCCGCCGGGGTGCGGTTCCTCGACGCGCCGGTGTCCGGGGGCAGCGAGGGAGCGGCTCAGGGCACCCTGTCGATCATGGTCGGGGCAGCCGCGGAGGACCTCGAGGAGGCCCGGCCGGTGCTGGCGGCGATCGGCCGGACCGTGACGCACGTGGGTCCGGTCGGGGCCGGGCAGACCTGCAAGCTGGTCAACCAGGTGCTCGTCGTGGTGACCATGCTGGGGGTCAGCGAGGCGCTGCTGCTCGCGGACGCCGGCGGCCTGGACCTTCCGACGACGATCGCGGCGGTCCAGGGCGGCGCGGCCGGCAGTTGGATGCTGGCCAACCGCGGGCCGCAGGTCGCGGCTCGGGACTGGCGACCGGGCTTTACCATCGACCTGCAGCAAAAGGACCTGCGGCTGGTCCTGGAGGCCGCCGACGAGCTCGGGGTTCCACTGCTCGCGACGTCCATGGTGTTCCAGCTCTATCGGTCTCTGCAGCAGGCGGGGCTCGGCGGCGAGGGCAACCACGCGCTGGCCAAGGCGGTCGAACGGTTGGCGGGACACGCGATCGGCTCCGACGACGTACCCCCGGGGGTATGATGTGAGACGTTCCCAAGGCGAGGAGGACCCCGTGCAGGTCGACGAGGGAGTCGAGCGCGACGTCGTCAACCGGCTGCGCCGGGTGCAAGGCCAGGTGGCCGGCGTGATCGCGATGATCGAGGATGGTCGGGACTGCGGTGAGGTCGTCACCCAGCTGGCAGCCGCGTCCAGGGCGCTGGACAAGGCGGGGTTCAAGGTCGTGGCCAGCGGCATGCGGCAGTGCCAGACCGCGATCGAGCAGGGCAAGGAGCCCCCGATGAGCCAGGCGCAGCTGGAGAAGCTGTTCCTGTCGCTCTCCTAGGGGCCGGCGGATGGCGCGCGACATCGTCGTCACCTCACGTGGCGGAGACGCCTACGAGATCACCTTCGGTGAGCACTCGGTGGTCGTCGACCAGCCGGTGAAGGCCGGGGGGACCGACACCGGGCCCACCCCCACCGAGCTGTTCATCGCCGGGCTGGCCGGCTGCATCGGCTACTACGCGGGCAAGTACCTGCGGGCCAACGGCCTGCCGGACCAGGTGAGCGTGCACACCCGGTACAAGTGGGCGCTGCCGCCTACGCGGGTGACCCGGATCCAGCTGTCGGTCGAGGCCCCTGGCCTGCCGGCGGGGCACCAGGAAGCCTTCCACGAGGCCATCGAGCACTGCTCGGTGCACAACACGCTGCGGGAGCCCCCGGCGGTCGAGATCACCCTCGCCCCCGTGGCGACCGCCTGAGCGGCGTCGGCTCGGCCGTCCGCAGGCCGTCCGCGCGCTCCGGCATGTCCTCGTTGCCGCGATCGCGTTCGTGAGGCGAACGACAGAACAGCTAGCCGAGGAGGGCGACCTGGGCGGCCATGTAGGCGGCGACCGCCAGGGTGAGGCCGCCGAAGGACTTCCGCAGGGTGGGGGCCGGGATCCGGGGTGACAGCAGCGCGCCACCCACCGCGCCGAGCGCAGCGGCCACCACCAGGGTCAGGGTCAGTCCGAGGTCCAGCGTCGCCATCGACCCCCGCGCCAGCAGGCTGACCAGCGAGTTGACCAGGATCACCACGAGACTCGTCGCCGCGGCTCGCCGCACCGGGAAGCGCAGCGCCGTGACCAGCGCGGGCACCACGATGAACCCGCCGCCCACGCCGAAGAACCCGGTCGTCAGCCCCACCCCGGTGGCGACGGCGACCACGCCGGGCCACCGGGCGGGCGCCTGCAGCGGCCGGTCGGGGTCGTCCGCGCGTTGCCGACGCAGCATGGACCAGCCGGCGATCACCAGCAGCAGCGCGAACGACCCCAGCAGGAAACGCTCAGGGACCGAGACGGAGAGCCGGGAGCCCACCAGCGCCCCGACGGTGCCGAGCAGCCCGAAGCCGAGTCCGGTCCGCCAGTCGACCCGGCCGTCGCGCGTGTGCGGGATGACGCCCGCGAGCGCGCCGGCCGCCACGATCACCAGCGAGGTGGTGGTGGCCTGCTGGGCGGTCAGACCGAGGCCGTAGACCAACAGCGGGATGCCGAGCACCCCGCCGCCCCCGCCGAGCAGACCCATGACCAGACCCAAGGTGGCCCCCACGAGGAGGGCCAAACCCAGGGTCCCGGTCATCGACTAGGCCACGGCTACGCGACGACGCCGGGCCGTCCCTTGCGGTCGACCAGCTGGCCTCCGGCCGAGTGCCACGCGTGCATGCCGCCGCGAAGGTTCACAGCGTCGTAGCCCTGGTTGATGAGCGCCTTGGTCACGTGCGCCGACCGGTTGCCCGAGCGGCAGACCACAACGACCTTCTTGCCGGCCGGCACCTTGCGGCCCACCTCGGCCAGCCGCGACAGGGGCAGGTGGGTGGCCTGGGGAGCGTGCCCGGCGTTCCACTCGGCGGACTCCCGGACGTCCAGCAGGACGGCGCCGTTGCTGACCAGCTGGCGGCCTTCCTCGGCCGGGACCTTCGGGGTGCGGAAGCGGTCGAACAGGCTCACGCCGTGACCGCCGCTCCGAAGCGCTGGGTCTCCTCCGGCTCCTGCTCGGTCACCACGGGGACGCCGCGGTTGGCCGCCTGGTCGAAGCCGTCGTCCACCAGCACGGTCGGGATGCCGGCCCGCTCGAGCAGCGAGCAGGTGGCCGCCGCGCGGAAGCCGCTGCCGCAGTAGACCCACACCGCGGCGTCGCGCCCGGCGTGCGCCGCGGCGCGGCTCCAGGTGGCGACCTCCTCGATGCGGTCGAGCATCTCGTGGATCGGCAGGTGCTTGGCGCCCGCGACGTGACCGTCGCGCCACTCCAGGCTGCGCCGGGCGTCCAGGACCAGCAGCTCGGCGTTGCCCGTCATGGCCGTCGCCAGGCCGGTGAAGTCGGTCCGCGGGAAGGACAGCACGTCCTCGGCCGAGGTCGCCCAGGCCTGCGGCTCGCCGGTCGCATGCGCGACCGGGCGGTCGATGCCGATCTGGGCGAGCTGCCGCTGCATGTCCTGCACCTGCTCGGCGGTCTCGCCCAGCAGGGTCACCGGGGTGCCCCACGGGATCAGCCAGCCGATGTAGGTCACCGCGTTGCCGACTCCGTCGAAGGAGAGGGTGCCCCGCAGGTGGCCCTGGGCGAACAGGGTGCGCGAGCGCAGGTCGATGACCCACTCGCCGGCGTCGATCCGCTTGCGCAGCTCGTCGGCGTCCGCCAGACCCGGCAGCGTCAGGTCGATCGGCGCTGGGCCGGAGACGTTGGCCGGGCCCATGTGCGCGTAGTAGGTCGGGTAGGCGTCCAGACCGGCGATGAGCTCGTCGACGAAGTCGTGCTCGGAGAGCAGCAGCGCCGGGTTGCTCCGCAGCTGCTGGGCGACGGTGGACTCCAGGCCCACGGTCGCGGTCACGCTGCAGAAGCTGCCGAAGCCGTGGGTCGGGAACACCGACGCGTCGCCGGCGACCTGGTCGACGATCTTGTGGATCGAGCGCCACTGGTCGTGCGCCAGGCCCAGGGTGTGCGCGGGGCCGATCAGGTCGGGCCGGCCGACGCTGCCGTACAGCATCGAGCCGCCGGTGAACACGGCCTGGTCGCGGCCGTCGACCGACACCGCGTACGACAGGTGCTGCGGGGTGTGGCCGGGGGTATGGACCGACCGCCAGGCCATGGCGCCGCTGGTGAAGGTCTCGCCGTCCGCCAGCTGGACGGCCTCGTAGGCGATGTCATGGCCGGCCGGGACGACGTAGGTCGCGCCCAGCAGGTTGGCCAGCTCGAGCCCACCGCTCACGTAGTCGTTGTGCATGTGGGTCTCGAGGACGTGGCTGACGGTCAGGGGCTTGGCGGTGAGAACCGCCCGGACCCGGTCGATGTCGCGCTGCGGGTCGACGACCACGGCGACGCCGTCCAGCGAGACGACGTAGGAACGGTCGCCGAGGTTCGGGGTCTCGATGATCTCGATCTGCACGCTCATGCTGCTGCACTCCCGGTGACGATTGGGTTTCCGGTCAAGCGCCACGCTGAGGTTCCACCCTCGACGTTACGCGACGCGATGCCGTTCTTTGCCAGGAACAGCCCTGCCTGGTAGCTGCGGTTGCCCGTCTCGCAGATCAGGTAGAGAGGGCGGTCAACGCGGAACTCGGTGTGCATGAGCGGCAGGAGGAACAGCGGCACGTGCACCGCACCCGGCACGTGGCCGGCCTCGTACTCGTAGCTCTCGCGGACGTCGACAACATAGGCCTCGTCGCGACTGATCGCCTCGACGAGCTCCAGCACGGAGACGTGCTCGACCATGGGGCAGCTGCTCCTCGGTAAACGGGTGGGCTACGAACTATACCCCGGGGGGTATCTGTCGCGCCAGTGCCGTCCGCCCCGTTCCCGCCCGAAGGGACCCTTCATCCGGGAGGGGCGGGGAGAATGGGGACAAGGGGAACGTAGGGTGCCGGGCATGCTGCATCGGGTCTGGCTCGCCCTCGCGTCGGTCCTGAGCGTGCTGGTCGTCCCACTCACCGGCCCGGTGGCCTCCGCGGCCGCCGCCGGTACGTCGCTGGACCAGGTCCACCGGTTCGCGGTGCCGGCGTCCACGCTGCAGGTGGTGCTGGCGCGGTCGTCGACCTGGTCGTCCACCTCGGCGACCCTTGAGTTCTTCGAGCGCGCCGACGCGTCCTCGCCCTGGCACGCGGCGCTGCCCGCCGTGAGCGGGCGGGTCGGGTTCGGCGGCATGCACGACGCTGCGACCCGGCTGCAGAGCACCGGGACGACGCCGGCCGGGATCTTCGCCCTGCCGTGGGCCTTCGGAGGCGCCCCGAACCCGGGGGCCACGCTGTCCTACCGGCAGTTCGACAGTTCCGACTGGTGGGTCTACGACCCGCGCGACCCGGGCAGCTACAACACCTTCCAGGCCGCGCGATCGGCGTCTGCCCGGTGGCGCGCCGACTGGGCCGAGCACCTGACGGACTACTACTCGAGCACCAGCCAGCAGTACAAGTACGCCGTCGTCGTCGACTACAACCTGCCGGCCGCCTACCAGGCGCCGGACACCAGCAAGGGCGGCGGGATCTTCCTGCACGTCAACGGGTCGGGGGCCACCGCCGGCTGCATCAGCATGCCGGAGCCGGCCATGGTGGCCATGCTGCGCTGGCTGGACCCGGCCGCGCGTCCGGTGCTGGTCTCCGGGCCGACGTCCTGGCTGGACGACGCGGTCGCCACCCCCGCCGGGCTGACCACGCAGGTCGCGCCCGGGCCGTTCCACGCAGCCGGTGCCACGGGTGCGTTCGTCGGGGTCGCTCGCCCCGCGCGCATGCAGTGGTGGCAGCTGGCGGTCACCGACGTCTGCACCGGCGCGGCGGTGGCGACCGGCTCGGGGGCGGGCGCGCAACCGGTGGTGGCCCAGTGGGACGGCGCCGTCGCGGGTGCCCCGGCCCCGCCGGGGCTGTACCGGATGACGCTGCGGGCGGGGACCAGCAGCTGGACTCCGTCCGCCAGCCTGTCCTGGACGGTGGAGGTGTTCCAGGCCGGCGTGACGCCGCTGACCGGGTGCCCGGCCACCCGGGTCTCCGGCACCGACCGGTACACGACGTCCGTGGCCATCGGCTCGCGCGCGGCGCCCAGCGCGACGACCGTCGTCCTCGCCTCCGGGGCTGAGGCCAACCTGGTCGACGGGCTGGTGGCCGCGCCGCTGGCCGGCCAGCTCGGCGCCCCGCTGCTGCTGACGACGCCGGCTGCGCTGCCGGCGGCGGTCGCGGCCGACATCTCCCGGCGTGGGGTCGTGCGGGCCGTCGTGGTGGGTGCGGTCGGCGCCGTGTCGGACGCGGTGTTGGCCCAGCTGCACGCGCTCGGCGTCACCGACGTCACCCGGATCGGCGGCGCCTCGCGTTATGACACCGCCGCGCTGGTGGCCCGGGCCGTGGGCAGCGGCGACGGCTCGGCCTTCGTGGCGTCCGGGGCGACCGCGAACCTGGTGGACGCCCTGTCGGCGGCCGGGCCGGCGACCCACCTGGCCCGGCCGATCCTGCTCACCGAGCCGGGCCGGCTGCCGGTGGCCACGACGGACGCGCTGACCGCGCTGCAGGTTCGCAGGACAACGGTGCTCGGCGGGGTCGGCGCGGTGTCGGCGGCCGTCGCGGCCGCGCTGCCGGGAGCCGCGCGGCTGGGCGGCGCGAGCCGGTACGACACGGCGGTGGCCGTGGCCACCGCGTTCGCCTCCTCGGTGGGGACCGCCCGGGTGACGCTGGCGTCGGGCACTGACCCGGTGGTCGACGCGCTGCCGGGGGGCACCCTGGGGCAGCTCGTGCTGCTCACCGGGTCGGCCCTGCCGTCGCCGACGGCCGGCTGGCTGTCGTCGGTGCGGCCCGGTGCGCTCGACGTGCTCGGCGGCCCC
>DATCDE010000019.1 GCA_036510875.1 Actinomycetes bacterium | reverse complement strand
CGACCTCATCGCCCGACCCGACCCCCGGCCCACGCGACCGTCCCCTCCTGTCAGCCGTGGCCACCCACCCAGTCTCGAACGCCTGCCCGCAGGACGCCCCTGGCGCAAAGACCCGCCCCCGCACTCCGGTTAGATGGATAGACCGAAGATGTCTTTCGGAAGAAACCTTGTCAAGTATGCGGACCGCGCTCGGACGAAACGTCGGATGCCGCGGACCCGAGCTCCGACGTCGCCCGCTCCTCGTGGTACCAGTCGATGTCGACGACCGTCCGACTCGTTCCTCGCCCGGACCTGGGGCGGCAGCGGCAACAGCTCCGATCGCCACCCGCACGGTCGCAGCCGGCCGGATACTGGCATGCGGCTGCACACGGCAACTCGTCGACGCAGACGTGGGAGGACGGCGATGAGGGCGACCGAACTGACCCTCGCCGAGCAGGCGACGCTCACGGCCGGACGGGACCTGTGGTCCACGCAGCCGGTCGAGCGGCTCGGCGTCCCGTCCGCGGTCCTCACCGACGGCCCGCACGGCGTGCGGATGCGGCGCTCGACCGACGAACTCGAGCTCGGCGACGCCGTGCCCGCCACCTGCTTCCCCACGGCGTCCGCGCTCGCCGCGACCTGGAACCTCGCTCTGCTCGAGCAGGTCGGGGTCGCCCTCGGGGAGGAGGCCAGCGCGCAGCAGGTGAGTGTGCTTCTCGGTCCCGGCGCGAACATCAAGCGGACGCCGGTGTGCGGGCGCAACTTCGAGTACTTCTCCGAGGACCCGCTGCTGTCGTCGGCCCTCGCCGCTGCCTGGATCAGCGGCGTGCAGAGCACGGGGGTCGCCGCCTCGCTCAAGCACTTCGCCGCGAACAACCAGGAGAGCCGTCGCTACAGCATCGACACTCTCGTCGACGAGCGCGCGCTGCGCGAGATCTACCTGGCCAGCTTCGAGCGAGCGGTCGTGGAAGCCCGACCGGCCACCGTCATGGCCGCGTACAACCAGGTCAACGGCGTCCACGCGAGCGAGCACCGCGAGCTGTTGACGACCATCCTGCGGGACGAGTGGGGCTTCGACGGGCTCGTGGTCTCGGACTGGGGGGCGGTGTTCGACCGAGCCCTCGCCGTCGCGGCCGGCTGCGACCTGCAGATGCCCGGGTTCGACGGCCAGGGCGACGCCGGCGTGGTGGCCGCCGTCCAGGCGGGACGACTCGCGGGTGCCGCGCTGGAGGCCTCGGCCGAGCGGATGCTGCGCCTGATCGAGGCCACCGCGGGTGCCCGGGAGCCGGGGCACCCCTACGACGTGGACGCCCACCACGCGTTGGCCCGGCGGGCCTCGGCCGAGGGCACGGTGCTGCTGAAGAACGACGGCGGGCTGCTCCCGTTGGCGCCGTCCGCGCGGGTCGCGGTGGTGGGGGAGTTCGCGACGGTCCCGCGGTACCAGGGGGCCGGCAGTTCGCTGATGAACCCGCACCGGGTCGACGACGCGTTCACGGCGATCAGCGCGCTGGTCGGCGCGGACCGGGTGACCTACGCGGCGGGGTACCTGCGCAACCGGGACGAGGTTCAGCCGGCGCTGCTGGACATGGCCCGTGCGGAGGCCCGCGACGCCGACGTCGTGCTCGCGTTCGTCGGCCTGCCGGAGGCGTACGAGACCGAAGGCGTGGACCGCGCGCACCTGCGGCTGCCGGACAGCCACGACGCGCTCGTGCGGGCGCTCGTCGAGGTCAACCCGAACGTCGTCGTGGTGCTGAGCAACGGGGCTCCGGTGGAGATGCCGTGGGTCGCCCAGGTCCCAGCCGTCGTCGAGGCCTACCTGGGTGGGCAGGCCGGAGGCGGCGCGGTCGCCGACGTCCTGTTCGGGGTGGCCGAGCCGGGCGGGCGGCTCGCTGAGACGTTCCCGCGCCGGTGGTCGGACAACCCGGTCTCGGCGCTGCCGACCGGGCCGCGACAGGTCGAGTACCGGGAGAGCCTGTACGTCGGGTACCGGTACTACGACAGCGTGGCCGCCGAGGTCCTGTTCCCGTTCGGGCACGGCCTGGGCTACACGACGTTCGGCTACGCAGGGCTCGACCTGGGCCCGGCCCAGGTGGACGACGGTGCGGAGCTGCGGGTGACCGTGACGGTCACGGTGACGAACACCGGCGACCGGGCCGGCTCCGAGGTGGTGCAGCTGTACGTGCACGACGTCGAGAGCTCGGTCTTCCGGCCGGAGCAGGAGCTCAAGGCCTTCGCCAAGGTGTGGCTCGCCCCGGGGGAGTCGCAGGCGGTCACCCTCGACCTGGACCGCCGCGCCTTCGCGGTGTGGGACCGGCAGCAGCACGGCTGGACGGTCGAGCCCGGCCGGTTCGAGATCCGGGTGGGTTCGTCGTCGCGGGACATCCGGGCGCGGGCGGTCCTGGAGGTGGCCTCCGCTGGTGTCGAACTTCCACCGGACCGGCCGGCGCTGGCGCCCTACCGGGACCTGTCGATGTCCCGCGGCTTCGACCGCGCCGCGTTCCAGGTGCTGTACGGGAGCCCGCTGCCGGACAACGTCGCCGAACGCCGCGGCCAGTACACGATGGACACCCCGCTCGCGGCCATGCGCCAGTCGCTGGTCGCCAGGGCGCTGGTGCAGGTCCTGCGCCGGGCGGCCACCAAGATCGTGGGCAGCGACGAGGACGGACCGATGGCCCTGCTGGTCGACCGGGTGGTCCACGAGATGCCACTTCGGGTGCTGCCGATGCTCAGCCAGGGCAAGGTCGGCTCGCCGGTGGCCACGGCGCTGCTGGCGGTTGCCAACGGCCGGCCGCTCGCGGGGGCCGCCAAGGTCCTGGCCGCGCTGCGACCCCTGCCCGGGCGTCAGCGCGCCGGTGGGTAGTCGCGGCTGAGCCGCTTGGGCGCGCGCAGCAGCCACGCCTCGGTGATCAGCTCCTTGAGATCCCGGCGTCCGATCCGTTCCAGACGCACGAGGATCGCTGGGTAGCCGTCGAAGTGCGACGTCGTGAAGTAGACGTCGGGATCCTCAGCGAGCAGCGCCTCCTTGACCCCGAGGTGGGCGACCCGGACCCCGAGGATGGGGCCGGTGGGGGCGCTGGCCCCCCAGCTCCTCGAGGTCGCGGCGGCGTAGCGGCCGCTCCCACACGAACCCCTTGTCGTTGACCCGCCACTCGCCGGTGCCCTCGCGCGAGGTGCGCTCGACCGCCTCGGGGAGCGCCAGCGCCAGCCTCCGGACGTCGGCCCAGGTAGCCATGCCACCGGATGGCAGGGGCGACGCGTACGGCCGGTCGATCACCGGTGTACCTGGACACGGACCTTCGCCCTGCCCGGTCAGCCCTTCTGCATCGCCGCTATGGTCGCTACGATCTTCTCGATCTCCACGTCCTGCGCGGCCAGGTGCGCCTGGATCTGCAAGGCCGTGTGCAGCACCGCGTCCGCGTCCTCGTAGGTCGCCTCGGCGCGCTTGTCGGCGGCCTTCGCCTGGACGTTCTGCCCGACGATGATGATCGGCAGCAGCACCAACTGGAGGAAGGTCTGGGCGATCCAGGCCACGATGATGATCGCGTTGTGGCTCTGGACCGCCGCCGGGAGGCTGATCAGCGCCAGCAATGTGAACAGGTAGGCCGCCCACATGCTGCCCACCGCCACAGTGATCAACAGGCCGAAGTGGGAGTTGAACCGCGCCATCGCGGTGTCCTGGGGCAGTTGGTCGGCGACCTTGGGCGGCCCGACCTTCTTGCGCTGCTCGATGCGCGGGTGGGGGATGTGCGTGAAGACAGTCGACATGTGGTCAGGATGTCAAGTCGATCCTGGCTTCGCCTACCCGTAGAAGGACTGGAGCGCCTGGTAGACGACGAACGCCGGCCACACCACTGCCTTGAGGACGGCGAAGACGTACTCCCAGAACGTGTCGGCCCGCTGCAGGAAGTAGATCAGCGCGCCGATCAGGCCGAAGCCGTAGACGGCGTTGCCGGTGGTCGTGCAGGTGCTGTTGCGGACGGTTGTGGAGTCGGGCATCGGACCTCCCTCGAGTCGGTCGGCTCCATCGTGCCGACGTTCCGCACGGCTGGTCAGAGTCCAACGACACCCGGTGCGCCGGCTACTTCCAGCGGAAGTGCACGAAGATTCGGCCCCAGTTGTTCGAGTCCTTCTCGACGCGGTGATAGCGGGCCTTGACGTCCGGCTGGTCCAGGTAGCGCAGCACCCGCTTCTTGAGCTGACCGCTGCCCTTGCCGGGGATGATCTCCACCAGTTTCGCCTTCTTGGCTTCCGCCTCGTCCATGATCCCGCGCAGCGCGCGGTCGATGTCGTTGCCCCGGTTGTAGACGTCGTGCAGGTCCAGGGTGAGCTTCACGGCGTCCATCAGCTCATGGTCGTCGCCTCGCGTCAACGATGCTCCGCTCGTGGTGGAGCATGGCCCCCATGACCTTCTTCGCGCCGCACGGTGAAGCACACCGGGGCCACCGGTCCGGATGGCTGCGGGCCGCCGTCCTCGGGGCCAACGACGGGCTGGTGTCGACGTCCAGCCTGATGGTGGGTGTCGCCACGGCGAGCAGCGCCCACGCCAGCGCCGTCCTCACGGCCGGTCTGGCCGGGCTGACTGCGGGGGCGATGGCCATGGCGGCCGGTGAGTGGGTCTCGGTCAGCTCGCAGGGAGACGTGGAGCGGGCCGACGTCGAGCGGGAGCGCCGCGAGCTGGCCAGCCAGCCGGAGGCGGAGCTCGAGGAGCTGGTCGCCATCTACGAGGAGCGCGGACTGTCGCGCGGGCTGGCCGAGCAGGTGGCCCAGGAGCTGAGCAAGGGCGACCTCGACGATCGCGTGGCCGTCCATGCCCGGGACGAGCTCGGCCAGAGCGAGGCGTCGCACGCCCGACCCGATCAAGCGGCGCTCGCCTCGGCTGCGAGCTTCGCCGTGGGCGGGCTGGTGCCCTTCCTCGGGATGCTCGGCCCGGCCAGCGGCACCGCCCGGATCCTGCTCATCGTCGCCGTCACGGTCATCGGGCTCGCGGTGGCCGGCATTCTCGGGGCCGTGGCTGCCGGCACCTCCTGGGTCCGTCCGACGTTGCGGGTGGTCCTCGGCGGCAGCGCCGCGATGGCCGTGACCGCGCTGGTCGGTCACCTGGCCGGCGTCGCGGGTGTCTAGCCGGCTCGCGCTGCTCGGTGCCCTGGCTACCGCGGTCTGCTACGGGGCCGGCTCGGTGCTGCAGGCCTACGGGGCGCGGCGGACCCACCAGGGCGACGGCCTGGACCCGAGGCTGATCGCCCGGGCGCTTCGTGAGGGTCCGTACCTGGCCGGGCTGGCCTTGGACCTCCTGGGTTTCGCGCTGTCGCTCGCGGCGCTACGCGGGCTGCCGCTGTTCGTGGTCGAGGCGGCGATCGCGGCGAACCTCGCGGTCATCGCACTGTTGTCGGTCCCGGTGTTCGGCGAGCGCCTGGGCGCCGTCGACTGGGCGGCCGTGCTCGCGGTCGTCCTCGGGCTGGCCCTGCTAGCGGCCGCGGCGGCCGCTGGACCGGCCGACACGGTCGGTGCCGGGCTGCGCTGGGCCATGGTGGCGCTGGCCGGGCTGAGCGTGGCCTTGGGAATCCCCGCCGCCCGGCTGCCTGGGCCGCTGGCGGCCGCCTCGCTGGGGGGCCTGGCCGGCCTGGCCTTCGCCGCCGTGGGGGTCGGGGCGCGGGTCGTGCGTGACCCCGGCTCGCCGACGGCGCTGCTGCACGACCCGGCCGCGCTCGCCGTCCTGCTCGGCGGCGTGGGCGGGATCCTGCTGTACACCACGGCGCTGCAGCGCGGATCGGTGACTCGCGCCACTGGGACGCTGGTCGTTGTGGAGACCGCGGTGCCGGCGCTGATCGGCCTGGTCTGGCTGGGCGACCGCGCCCGCACCGGCTGGGCCCCCGTCGCCGTGGTCGGGTTCGTGCTGGCCGTGGTCGGAGCGGTCACGCTGGCCGGCCTGCAGGGCCGGGTGGAGGAGAGCGGCGTCAGCCGCTGAGTGCCAGCAGCCAGCCTGGACCGGCCACCTGGACGGCGGTCGCGTGGACCCGGCTGCGCAGTCCCCGGTCGGCGGTGACTGCGATGACCTCGGAGCCGGCGTCGGTCAGGGCCGCGGCGGTGGTGACGACGGCGTCGTCCCCCGAGCCGTCGGCGCGGACCACCTGGGTCCACGACGCGTCACCCACCGAGCGCGCCTGCCCTTCGACCACGGCGACGACGCGGGCGACGACCCGCGTGCCGCCCCCGGGGTCGATCAGGGTGCGCGCGCGCAGCGTGTCCAGCGAGGCGAGCAGCCGGGACGTGGCGCCGGCGCGGTCCTTCCACCAGCCATCGGGGCGCGAGCCCACGACGTTGGCGGCGTCCACCAGCAAGGTGGCCGGCCGCGCCTGCACCTCCCCCCAGGTCGCGGCGAAGCCGGGGTGCAGCTCGCGGGACTCGACGTCCGGCAGCGCCACCCAGTCGAGCTCGATGCTCTCCTGGTTGAGCTCGGTGGCCAGTGGGCTCGGGGTGTCGGCGTAGACGGTCGTGTAGGACCATCCGCCGTGGTCGTCGACGAAGGTGTGCCTGGTGCGCACCAGGCTCCGGTCGAGGGCGGTCTCCTCGGTGGCCTCGCGCAGCGCGGCCGCCACCGCCTCCTCGTGGCTGTCGCGCGCGCCCCCGGGCAGCCCCCACGTGCCACCGTGGTGGCTCCACTCGGCCCGGTGCTGCAGCAGCACCCGTGCGGCTCCGGCGTCGTCCACGGCGTGCAGCAGCAGGCCGGCGGCGCCGTGCCGGCCCCAGTGCCGGTGGCCCCGCGCACACTCCACCCAGCCGTTCCCGTCGTGGTCCACCCCCCTTGGGTACCAGACCACAACGGGTGTTGCGGCGCGCGGGGCCTCAGCCGCGCGGCGCCCAGACCGGTTGCGGGGCGGGGATGCGAGCCAGCGATGAGGCGACCCGCCCGAACCGCTCCTCGTGCTCCTGCCAGGCCCGGACGGCGGCGTCGATCTCGTCGTGCGTGCGGGCCACGAAGTTCCACCACATGATCAGCGGTTCGGTGAACGGTGCGCCGCCGAGCAGCAGCACCCGCGCGGTGTCGCGAACGGTGACCGACACCTCGGCGCGGCCGGTCCCGAAGGCAGCGAGCGCGTGCGGCCGGACGACGTGCTGGCCCACCGAGATCTCGCCGTCCAGGACGAGCAGGGCGTACTCGAAGTCGGGCCGCAGCGGCCAGGTCGTCCTCCCGGCGCGCACCGCGGCGTCCGCCCCCACGAT
The DNA here is from genome assembly GCA_036510875.1 of Actinomycetes bacterium. Taxonomy (NCBI): domain Bacteria; kingdom Bacillati; phylum Actinomycetota; class Actinomycetes; species Actinomycetes bacterium. The sequence continues at coordinate 14,029 of DATCDE010000019.1, read as the reverse complement.
CGGGCTGTCCTGCCGGGCCAGCGACCGCGCGCCGGCGAACTCGCCGACGAGCACGGTGAGCTCGCTGTGGTCGACCTCCGCGCGCGGCAGGACGGCGTGGTGCTCGAAGCCGGGCGTGCCGTCGCGATGGGTGTCCGGCTGGGCGACCCACAGCTGAACCCCGTGCAGGGTGCCCCGGTAGGTGTCGCTCGCCTCCTCGGCGTGCGCCACCCCGTGGCCCGCGGTCATCAGGTTGAGCTGGCCCGGACGGATCAGCTGCTCGGTCCCCAGGCTGTCCCGGTGCAGCACCGCACCCTCGAGCAGCCAGGTGACCGTGTGCAGGCCGGTGTGCGGGTGCGGCCCGATGTCCAGACCCTTCGTCTCGGTGACCGGCTCGGGCCCCATGTGGTCGGCGAAGCACCACGGACCTACGGTGCGCAGACCGCGGCGGGGGAGCGCTCGGTGCACCGGTATCCGGCCGACGACGGACTCGCGGCTCGGGTACACCGCGACATCCGTCGTCCCGAGGTTCCCACTCACGGTCGGGAGGTGGCGGTCAGCCGCCGGCCTTGCGACGGAACTCGCGCCGTCCGCCGTGCTGGTGGGTGTCGGTGCCGCCGTGCGGCGACTGGCCGTGACCGGTCTGGCCGACGCCCTCAGCGCCCTGACGCTTCTTGCGCTCCAGTGCCTGCCGGAACTGCTCCTTGGGGTCGCCGCTGCTGGGGCTGGTCTGCTCTGGTTCGGCTGCCATGCCTTCAGTCTCCCCTGTCGAGGTGCGGGCCGCCAACAAGACGGTGGACCTGGGCGGTGCTGGCTCTATTCGGCGTCCGGCGTGCTGGCGTCGACGTCGGCGTGCGCCGCGGGGATGCTGCCGAGGCGACCGGCCTGGTAGTCCTCGAACGCCTGGACGAGCTCGGCCCGGGTGTTCATGACGAACGGGCCGTAGGCGGCGACAGGCTCGCGGATCGGCTGCCCGCCGAGGATGAAGACGTCCAGGGCGTCCACGCGGGAGCCCTGCTTCGGGGCCGCCGCCACGGTGATCGTGTCGCCGGCGCCGAAGACGGCCAGCTGTCCGGAGCCGAACGGCCGGCGCTCGGCGCCGACCGTGCCGGCGCCGCTGAGCCCGTAGACCAGGCCGTTGAAGTCCGACCGCCAGGGCAGTGTCAGGGACGCGCCCGGGGCGAGAGTCGCGTGCAGGAGGGTGATCGGTGTGTGGGTCGAGCCGGGGCCGGGCTGACCGCCGACCTCTCCAGCGATCACGCGGACCAGCGCGCCGCCGTCCAGCGAGCTGAGCAGGGCGACCTTGGATGAGCGGATGTGCTGGTAGCGCGGCGGTGCCAGCTTCAAGGTTCGGGGGAGGTTGACCCACAGCTGCAGGCCGTGGAACAGGCCGCCGCTGACGACCAGGTGCTCCGGCGGCGTCTCGATGTGCAGGATGCCGGCGCCCGCGGTCATCCACTGGGTGTCCCCGTTGGTGATCAGACCGCCGCCGCCGTTGGAGTCGGAGTGGGCCATCTCGCCATCGATCATGTACGTGACGGTCTCGAAGCCGCGGTGCGGGTGCCAGGCCGTGCCCTTGGGCTCACCCGGCGCGTACTCGACCTCACCCATCTGGTCCATGTGGATGAACGGGTCGAGGGCGCGCAGGTCGACGCCGGCGAACGCACGCCGGACCGGGAAGCCCTCGCCCTCGAACCCGTGGGGCGCGGTGGTCACGGCGACCACCGGGCGATCAACGTCAACCTCAGGGTGAGTCTCAGGTATGCGTGGCAGAGCCAGCGGGTTGTCGACCGTGACGGCGGGCATGCGGGGAACCTCCGGGATCGCAGCGTTTAGGTCAACGATCAACTAAAGCGAATCAGCATCGTAGATGTTCCCAGCCCGCGGCGCGACGAGGCGACCTCCTGGCGGCTCGTTCTGGGCCATCGATCCAGCCGGCTTCGACCAGGTCGGCTGCCTGTACACGGCGCAGGGCTTCGAGTACGGCTGGAACGGGGTGATCCTCGGGTCCGACCTGGTGTGGCGCGCCGACCGCTGGGTGGCGGATCGTTCCGCCAGCCACGACTCCGCCGTACGGCGCGGCTCGCCGGAGGACTCCGACCGTGCGGTACGCAACACCTACAAGTTGCTGCTGACCCGTGCCATGGAGGGCACGGTGGTGGTGTCGACGGACGCCGAGACCCAGGCCCTGCTGCGTCGGCTCGTTCGGCCCGCGGAGCGGTCCGGGACCGAGCCCGTCGATCAGCACGCGGCGGCTCCGCGACCCCCCTGACCCGTGCCGCCGTGGCCGCGGCCGCGGGTCAGCCCAGGTGGACCGGCACGTCATCGTCCGGCTCCTGGAGCGACTCCTTGCCGATGCGGATCAGGGCCAGCACGACCACCGCCGCCAGCAGCATGAGACCGGTGCTGACCATGAAGGCCTTGGTGTAGCCGGCGGTCAGCGCCTCGTACTGCGTCGTCGTCGTCGGCGGGAGGTGCGACGTGATGTAGCTCGCGGTCACCGTGACTGCCACCGTGTTGAGCAGGGCGGCACCGATCGACCCGCCGACCTGCTGGCTGGCGTTGATCAGCGCGCTCGCCACGCCGGCGTCGTGGTGGCCGACGCCGTGCAGGGCCGTGCTCGCCGTCGGGATGAACACGAAGGCCATGCCGACGCTCATGAGCAGCATCGCGGGCAGCACGTGGGTCAGGTACGGAGAGTCGTACTTCAGGAAGGTCAGCCAGTACAGGCCGGACGCCGCCATCAGCAGGCCCGGGACCATGAGCGGGCGTGGCCCCAGCTTGGGCAGCAGGTAGGACGCCACTCCGGCGGTCAAGATGATGCCGATCGAGAACGGCAGGAACGCGAAGCCGGCCCGGATCGGGCTGAAGCCCTTGATGACCTGGAGGTAGAGCCCGAGGAACAGGAACATCGAGAACAGTCCCGCGCCGGTGATCAGGCTGGACAGGTAGGCGCCGCCGCGGTTTCGTTCGAGTGCGACCCGCATCGGGAGCAGCGGGTTGGAGGTGCGCAGCTCGATCAGCACGAACGCGACAAGCAGCACCACCCCGGTGACCAGGAAGGCCAGCGTGGCCGGCTCGGTCCAGTGCGCGCTGATGTCGCCCTGCTTGGGCGCCGCCTTCGTCAGGCCGTACACCAGGGACACCAGCCCGAGCGTCACCGTGATCGCCCCGGGGATGTCGTAGGAGGTGTTGCCCGGGGCCTTGGACTCCCGGATGAAACGGATGGCGCCGAGCGCCGCGATGATCGAGATCGGGGTGTTCACGGCCAGGCACCAGCGCCAGGACGCGTACTCGGTGAGCACCCCGCCGAGCAGCAGGCCGATGGCCGCTCCGCCGCCGGCGATCGCACCGAAGATGCCGAACGCCTTGGCCCGCTCCTTGGGATCGGTGAAGATCACGCTGACCAGCGACAGGGCGGCTGGCGCCAGCAGGGCCGCGAACCCTCCCTGCAGCGCGCGGGCGGCGAAGAGCACGCCCGCGGTGGGGGCGATACCGCCGAGCAGCGAGGCGAGGGCGAAGCCGATGAGTCCGATGAGGAAGGCGCGCTTGCGCCCCACGTAGTCGGCGATGCGGCCACCGAGCAGCAGCAGGCCGCCGAAGGTCAGCGTGTAGGCGGTGATGACCCACTGCTGGTTCGCGTCGCTGATGCCGAGCGCGCGCTTCGCACTCGGCAGGGCGAGGTTCACGATGGAGGCGTCGAGCACCACCATCAGCTGGCTGATGCCGATGAAGATCATCGCCTTCCAGCGCAGCGGGTCTTTCTCGCCGACCTGGGGGACGGCGGGGGCGGTGGTCATGCGAGCTCCACGGGGTCGGGGCGGACGGGTGGCGAGGGGATGACCGGTCTGGTGGCCGTGACAACCGGCCGCCTACCGTGCCGATTCCCCCCGACCGGTCCGCTACCCGATATCGGCCCTTCGACGTCCGCCCGGCCGGCGTCCTTGATGGGCGGGTCTGTGCGGTGGTGCGCACGGAAGGGCGCCCCTTCATGCGGGTGGCGGCGGGGGTTGACGGGACTGGCTAATCATACTAGCCTGGTGGCTATGACTACGAGCATGAGTGCGGAGACCAGGTTCCTTGACCGCGGCGAGGAGCGGATCGGCTGCGACGTCACCGGGGACGGGCCGCTCGTCATCTGCGTGCCGGGCATGGGCGACCTGCGCAGCGTGTCCCGGTTCGTCGTGCCTGAGCTGGCCGCGGCCGGCTACCGGCTGGCCACGATTGACCTGCGCGGGCACGGTGCGAGAGACCCGACCTTCAGGTCGTATGACGACGTCGCGACCGGCGAGGACATCCTCGCCCTGGTCGAGCACCTCGGCGGTCGCGCCGTCCTGCTGGGCAACTCGATGGCCGCCGGGTCCACGGTGTGGGCCGCGGCGAAGCGACCGGAGGTCATCGCCGGACTGGTCCTGCTCGGGCCGTTCGTGCACAACACACCCATCAACGTGCTGGTCCGGTGGACCATGCGGCTGGCGATGGCCGGGCCGTGGCGCACCCCGGTGTGGCGCTTCTACCTGCCGGCGATGTACGCCGGTCAACGCCCCGCCGACTTCGAGGAGCACCGAGCGGCGGTCGTGGCCAGCCTCAAGCGCCCCGGCTACCGTGCCGCCTCCCCAGCCACGTCGCACACCTCGCACGCCCCGCCGAGGAACGGCTCGACCGGGTCACGGCGCCGACGCTCGTGGTCATGGGGGAGCGCGACCCCGACTTCAACGACTCGGCCCGGGAGGGCCAGTGGGTGGCCGAGCAGTTGCGGGGCGAACTGCTGCTGGTCCCGGACGCCGGCCACTACGCGCAGGCGCAGCGTCCGGACCTGGTCAACCCCGCTGTCCTCGAGTTCCTCGCCCGGGTGACGCCGGGTGCCCAGGGCGGGCCTCAGCCACGACATCGTGGTGCACGAGGCGGCCGACGTCGCTGACGTGACCGGCTGGGAGCACCTGAGCCTGGCCGCCGTGGCCGCGCGGTTCGGGGTGAAGCTGCCCAGTCTGTACAAGCACATCTCCTGGCTGGACGGTCTTCGTCGCGACGTCGCGGTGCTGGCCACCCGCGAGCTGGGCGCCACCCTGTCAGCAGCGGCGGTCGGCCGCGCCGGTGGTGACGCGCTGCGAGCCGTCGCTGAGGCGTACCGCGGCTTCGGGCGCGCCCATCCGGGCCGCTACGCGGCCACGGTCCGGTCTCCGGCCGCTGGCGACGGCGAGCACCTGGCCGCGGCCGGCTCGGTGCTGCGGGTCGTGCTCGCCGTCCTGGCCGGGTACGGGCTGAACGGCGACGACGCCGTCGACGCAACGCGCGCCGTGCGCGCCGGCCTGCACGGGTTCGTCACGCTCGAGGCCGGGGGCGGGTTCGGCATGCCGCAGGACGTCGACCGCAGCTTCCGGCGCATGGTCGACGCCCTGGACGACACCATGACCGCATGGGTAAGCGTCGGATGACCAGGCGCAGCGCGGGGATCCTGTTGTGGCGCCGCACCGCCGGCAGCGGCGTCGAGGTGCTGCTCGGCCACATGGGCGGTCCGTTCTGGGCAGGCAAGGACGCCGGCGCGTGGTCGGTGCCCAAGGGCGAGCACGAGGACACCGAGCCTGCGCTCGTGGCCGCCGTCCGCGAGTTCACCGAGGAGCTAGGTCTGCCGGTTCCGGTCCCGGTCGAGCGGCTGGTCGCGCTCGGCGAGGTGCGCCAGGCGGGAGGGAAGCGGGTCGAGGTGTGGGCCGGTGAGGGCGACCTCGACCCGTCGGCCATCACGCCGGGGACGTTCGCTCTGGAGTGGCCGCCGCGGTCCGGGCGGCTGGTCGAGTTCCCCGAGATCGACCGGGCCGCCTGGTTCGGGCTCGACGAGGCAAGCGCGCGGATCGCGGCCGGCCAAAGGCCGTTCCTGGACCGGCTGGCCGCACGCCTCGACGCCCCGGGTGGCGCCTGACCCGCAGAATGGACGCCGTTGTGTCCACTCCCCGTGACGAGCTGACTGCCCGGCTGCCCGCGCTGCTGCTGCGCGACGAGCGGCGGCTGGCGCGGCGGCTGGGCCGGCGCGACCTCGACCTCGCCGCGTTCGAGCGGGACCTCGTTGCCGCTGAGCAGCGGGTGGCCCGCCGGCGGTCCTCGGTGCCCACGCCGACGTACCCGCAGGAGCTGCCGGTCTCGGCCCGGGTCGAGGACATCGCGGCCGCCCTGCGCGACCACCAGGTGGTCGTCGTCGCCGGCGAGACCGGCTCGGGCAAGACCACCCAGCTGCCCAAGATCTGTCTCGAGCTCGGCCGTGGTGTCCGAGGGGCGATCGCGCACACCCAGCCGCGGCGGATCGCCGCCCGGGCCGTTGCCGAGCGGCTGGCCGAGGAGCTCGACGTCCCGCTGGGCCGGACCGTGGGCTACCAGGTGCGGTTCACCCGGCACACGACCGCGGACACCCTCGTCAAGGTTATGACCGACGGCGTGCTGCTCGCCGAGATCGCGCACGACCCCGACCTGCTGGCCTACGACACGGTCATCGTCGACGAGGCGCACGAACGCAGCCTGAACATTGACTTCCTGCTGGGCTACCTGACCCGGCTGCTGCCGCGGCGGCCGGACCTGCGCGTGGTCATCACCTCGGCCACCATCGACCCGCAGCGCTTCGCCGACCACTTCGGCGGCGCGCCGGTCATCGAGGTCTCCGGGCGCACCTACCCGGTCGAGGTCCGCTACCGGCCCTACGACGAGGAGCAGGGCGACCAGGTGCAGGCCGTGCTGGACGCGGTCGACGAGCTGGCCCACGAGGGGCCCGGCGACGTGCTGGTCTTCCTCTCCGGCGAGCGCGAGATCCGAGACACCGCCGAGGCGCTGCGCCGGCACCACGTGGCCGGCACCGAGGTGCTGCCGCTGTTCGGCCGGCTGTCCGCGGCGGAGCAGCACCGGGTCTTCGCCACGCATCCCGGCCGCCGGATCGTGCTGGCCACCAACGTGGCCGAGACGTCCCTCACCGTCCCGGGCATCCACTACGTCGTGGACGCCGGCACCGCGCGGATCTCCCGGTACAGCCACCGGCTGAAGGTGCAGCGGCTGCCGATCGAGAAGATCTCGCAGGCCTCGGCCCAGCAGCGGGCCGGCCGGTGCGGCCGGCTCGCCGAGGGCGTGTGCGTCCGGCTGTTCGACGAGGAGGACCACGCGGCCCGGCCGGAGTTCACCGATCCGGAGATCCTGCGCACCAACCTGGCCGCGGTCCTGCTGCAGATGGCCGCGCTCGACCTCGGTGACGTGGCGGAGTTCCCGTTCATCGACCCCCCGGACCGACGCTCCGTGCGCGACGGCATCGCGCTGCTGGACGAGCTCGGCGCGCTGGAGCCCGGCGACCAGCCCCGGCTCACCGACCTCGGACGCCAGCTGGCCCGGCTGCCGCTCGACCCGCGGCTCGGGCGGATGGTGCTGGAGGCGGGACGGCTCGGCTGCGTGCGCGACGTGCTCGTGGTGGCGGCCGCGCTGTCCATCCAGGACCCTCGGGAGCGGCCGTCGGACGCCCAGGAGCAGGCGGACGCCGCCCACCTCCGGTTCGCCGACGAGTCCAGCGACGTGCTGGCGCTGCTCAACCTGTGGCAGTTCATCGAGGAACAGCAGGCGGCGCTGTCGTCATCTGCGTTCCGGCGGCTGTGCCGCGCCGAGTACCTGCACTACCTGCGGATCCGGGAGTGGCAGGACCTGGTGGCCCAGCTGCGGGACGTCGCCACCCGCGACCTGGGGCTGAGCCTCAGCGGCGGGTGGTCGCACCCGGACCACGTGCACCGGGCGCTGCTGGCCGGGCTGCTGTCGCACATCGGGCTGAAGGAGCCGGAGGGCCGCGACTACCTGGGCGCCCGCGGGGCGAAGTTCGTGCTGTGGCCCGGGTCCGCGCTGGCCCGCAAGCAGCCGCGCTGGGTGATGGCGGCGGAGCTGGTGGAGACCTCGCGGCTGTTCGCCCGCACCGTGGCCAGGGTCGACCCGCAGTGGATCGAGAGCGCCGCCGAGCACCTGGTCGTGCGCACCTACAGCGAGCCGCACTGGGACCCCGACCGCGGTGCGGTGATGGCCTTCGAGAAGGTGACGTTGTTCGGGATCCCGCTGGTGGCGCGGCGCCGGGTGGGGTACGCGCGGGTCGACCCGGTGGTGTCCCGCGAGCTGTTCCTCCGGCACGCCCTCGTCGAGGGGGAGTGGCGCACCCACCACGCCTTCGTCGAGCGCAACCGGGCGACGATCGAGCAGGTGCAGGTCCTCGAGGACAAGCTGCGCCGGCGGGACGTCGTCGTGGACGAGGAGGCGCTGTTCGACTTCTACGACGCTCGGGTGTCGGCGTCCGCGGTCTCGGCCCGCCACTTCGACGCCTGGTGGAAGAAGGCCCGGCACGAGGATCCGGTCCGGCTGGACCTCACCCCAGCGGACGTGCTGGCGGACCGTTCGCTGCCCGATCTCGAGCTCTTTCCGGACAGCTGGAGGGTCGGTGACGTCGTCGTCCCGCTGTCCTACCGGTTCGCGCCGGGGGAGCCGGACGACGGCGTCACCGCCCACCTGGTACTGACCGGCCTCAACCGGCTGCCGGCCGCTGCGTTCAGCTGGGGGGTGCCGGGGCTGCGGGCCGAGCTCGCAACCGCACTCGTGCGAGGGCTGCCGAAACCGCTGCGGCGGCTGCTGGTTCCCGCGCCGGACACGGCCGCGCGCGCACTGGCCACGATGACGCCGGACGAGCGGACGCCGTTCGAGGCCGCGCTCGGCGCTGCGGTGCTTCGGTTGACCGGGGTGCAGGTTCCGCCGGCCGCCTGGCCGCGGGCCGAGCTGACCGACCACCTGCGCGTGCACCTGTCGGTCGAGGACGGCGAGGGGCGCGTGCTGGCTCTGGGCGACGACCTCGACGAGCTGCGCCGCCGGCTGGCCGGGCAGCTGCGGTCCGCGATCGCGTCGGCGCTGCCGTCCATGGAACGGACCGGCTTGGTGGACTGGCCCGGCGCCGAGCTGCCGCGGGTGGTGGACACCGAGCGTGACGGGCTGCGGGTCACCGGGTACCCCGCACTGGTCGACGAGGGGGAGGCGGTCGGCGTCCGGGTGCTCGCCTCGGCGGCGGAGCAGGCGGCGGCGATGCCGCCGGGGACCCGTCGGCTGTTGCTGCTCACGGTGCCATCGCCGGCGCGCGCCCTGTTGGAGTCCCTCGGCGTCGGGGAGAAGCTGGCACTGGCCAGGGACACGGGCGGGCACCCGGCCGACGCCGTCCGGGACTGCGTCGCCGCCGCGGTCGATGCGCTGGTGGCGGAGCGTGGTGGACCCGCGTGGGACGCGGCCGGGTTCGCGGCGCTGCGGTCATTCGTGGCTGAGCGCCTCGTGGTGACGGCGACCGGGGTGCTGCGAGCCGCCGGGGAGGTGCACGGCGCCGCCTACGTGGTGCGCGAGCAGCTGGCCGTGCCGGCGCCCGAGCGGATGCGGCCGGCGTTCGAGGACCTCGCGGTGCAGCTGGCCGCGCTGGTGCCTGCTGATGTCGCCACGAGCAGCGGGGTGTCCCGGCTGCCGCACGTGCTGCGGTACCTGCGGGCCATGCAGCGGCGGCTTGACCTGGTGCCCAAGGACGTCGAGCGCGACCTCGTGCTGATGGACCGCGTGCACGTCGTCGAGGACGCCTGGCATGACGCGCTCGACGCGCTACCGGCTGGGACTCCGGTGCCGGCCGAGCTGGCCGACGTCCGCTGGCTGCTCGAGGAGCTGCGGGTCAGCCTGTTCGCCCAGCAGCTCGGCACCGCCCAGAAGGTCTCCGAGAAGCGCATCCTCCAGCTCCTCGCCGACTCCGCATGAAGGGACTCTTCATGCAGGGCGGTGGAGGGCGGTGGCCAGGGCATCGGCCAGCTCTCGGACGGCGGCCGCGGCGACCGGCAGGACCCCGGCCGCGTTGACGAATCCGTGGATCAGCCCGGGATGGACTCGCAGCGTCGTCGGGACGCCCGCGTCCGTCAGCCGCCGCGCGTAGGCGACAGTCTCGTCACGCAGCACGTCGAAGGCCCCGACCGTGACGTAGGCGGGAGGCAGCCCGGCGACTTCGTGCGCGAGCAGCGGCGAGACCCGTGGGTCGCTAGCCAGCGACGGGTCCGGCAGGTACGCGGTGCGGTACCAGTCCATCTGGGCCTCGGTGAGGAAGTACCCGACGGGGTACTCGCGGTAGCTCTCGGACTTCCTGGACAGGTCGGTGGCCGGGTACACCAGGGCCTGGAAGGCCGGGGCCGGCCCGCCGTCCAGCGCGGCCAGCAGCGAGACTACAGCCGCCAGGTTGCCGCCCGCGGAGTCGCCAGCGACCGCGATCCGGTCGGGGTCGGCGCCGAGCGCGGCGGCGTTGCGGACCGCCCAGCGGAAGGCGGCCAGCGCATCGTCCACGGCCGCCGGGAACGGCGCCTCCGGCGCGAGCCGGTAGTCCACCGCAAGCACCGGCAGCCTGGCCGTGTGGGACAGGAAGCGACAGCACGGGTCGTGGCTGTCCAGGTCGCCGACCACCCACCCGCCCCCGTGGAACCAGACCACGAGCGGGCCCGGCCGCTGCGCCCCCTCGGGGAGGTACAGCCGGGCGCCCAGGGGTCCCTCGGCGCCGTCCACGGTGAGCTGCTGAGCGATCACGTCGGCGGGACGGCGCCCGGCAAACTGGGCCGCCTCCAGCCGGATCGACTCACGGGCCTGGGCCACTGGCAGGGTCTCGAAGGAGGGCCTCGGATCGGCGGCCATCAGACGCAGGACCAGCTGCACCTGGACGTCGAGCGGGCCGTAGTCCCCCTCGATCACCGGCCCTGCGAGCAGCCGCTGGGCGCGGGCCGGAAGGTGGGCGAGGGTCTGGACGACGCCCGCCTCGAGCCGCTGTCGGCGGGACAAAGGGCTGGACTGGTCGACGGCCATCACGCCAGTATCCGCCTCGGGATCGAGCGGCGACCAGGCATTGGAGCGGTTCACCCGTCGTCCCGGGACTGGCAGCAGCACGCTCCGCGCCGGGGCCGCCCCTGACGTCACCCCGCCCGGCCGAAGGGGTGCCCCGTTCCCCGCCGTCCGATGAAGAGTGGGTTGTTGCGACCTTGCGCGCAGAAGGGCACCTTCATGCAGAAGGGGGGGTGGGAGGGGGGAGGAGGAGCTGGGCCAGGTGGACGGCGTCCACCGCTGCGAGGTCGGCCATCTGGGTGTGGCAGGAGAAGCCGTCGGCGAGCACCACGGCGGAGGGCTCGCGGTCGCGGATCGCGGGCAGCAGCGCGTTCTCGGCCACGGCCACCGACACGGCGTAGTGCCCCCGCTCGGCGCCGAAATTGCCGGCCAGTCCGCAGCAGCCGCCGAGCCGCTCCACTTCGACGCCGGCGGCGTACAGCAGTCGCGCGTCGGTGTCCCAGCCCATCACCGCGTGGTGGTGGCAGTGCGGCTGTGCGACGGCGCGGGTCCCGGTGAGGTCGGGCGGGGTCCAGCCTGGGGTGTCCAGCAGCAGCTCAGCCAGGGTGCGGGTGCCGCCGGCGACGGTGGCAGCGGCGGCGGTGCCGAGCAGGTCCACGGCGTCCGACCGCAGCACGGCCGCGCACGAGGGCTCCAGGCCGACGACCGGTACGCCGGCCTCGACCCCCGGGAGCAGGGCCGAAACCGTCTGCCCCACAAGCCTCTTCGCGGTGTCCAGCTGCCCGGTCGTGATCCAGGTCAGCCCGCAGCACAGGCCGGACGGCGTCAGCCGGACCGCGTACCCGGCGTCCTCGAGGACCTGCACCGCCGCGATCCCCACCTCCGGCCGGAAGTGCTCGGTGAAGCTGTCCACGAAGAGCAGGACCGGCGGTCGGTCCGCGCTGCCTACCCCACCAGCCCGGCGGCTGAACCAGCGGTGGAACGTCACCTCGGCGAACCGCGGGAGACCACGGCGGGAGTCGACCCCGGCCGCCCATCGCGTCACGCGGGCCACGGTCGGCCGGCCGAGCACGGCGTTGGCCAGCCGGGGGGCGCGCGAGGCAAGCCGCGACCAGCGGGGCAGCCAGCCGAGCGTGTAGTGCGAGCGCGGGCGCAGCCGGCCGCGGTAGGACTGGTGCAGCACCTCCGCCTTGTACGCGGCCATGTCCACGCCGGTCGGGCAGTCCGACGAGCAGCCCTTGCAGGCCAGGCACAGGTCCAGCGCCTCGCGCACTTCCGGCGAGCGCCAGCCACCCGTCACCGTCGTCCCGTTGACCATCTCCTGCAGCGCCCGGGCCCGGCCGCGGGTGGAGTCCTTCTCCTCGCGGGTGGCCAGGTAGGACGGGCACATGACCCCGCCGTCCGCGCTGGTGTCGGCCAGGCACTTGCCCACGCCGGTGCAGCGGTGGACGGCGGCGCTGAAGTCCCCGCCGTCGTGGCGGTAGCCGAGCGCGAGCTCCTCCCGCAGCGGCCGGGCCTGGACCACCCGCAGGTCGGCGTCCACCGGTCGCGGGTCGACGAGCACCCCGGGGTTGAGCAGGTTGTCCGGATCGAACAGCGCCTTGACCCGGCCGAACAGGGCCAGCGCCGAGCCGGAGTACATGAGCGGCAGCAGCGCGCTGCGGGCCCGGCCGTCGCCGTGCTCGCCGGACAGCGACCCCCCGTAGCCGGCCACCAGTGTGGCCGCGTGCGTGAGGAAGCTGCGGAACACGCCCACCCCGGACGACGACTCGAACGGGAAGTCGATCCGGATGTGCACGCAGCCGTCACCGAAGTGCCCGTAGGGGACGCCGGCCAGCCGGTAGTCGGCCAGCAGCCGCTCGAAGTCCCGCAGGTACGCACCCAGCACGGCCGGGGGCACCGCGGCGTCCTCCCAGCCGGAGTGCGCCGGCGCGCCGGCCGGCGTGCGCCCGGCGAGCCCGGCGCCGTCCTCCCGGATCCGCCACAGGCCGGCCGCGACGCGCGCGTCGGTGACCACCATCGCGTCGAGTGCGGCGGCGTCGGCGACCACCGCGCGGGCCATGGCCGCCACCTCGGACGACGTCTGTCCGGTGACTTCGACGAGCAGCCAGCCGCCGCCCCGCGGCATGACGGGGACGGCGCCCGGGCCACGCCGCGCCCGCACGACGTCGAGGATCCGTCCGTCGATTCCCTCGCAGGCGGTGGGCCGGTGCACCAGCAGGGCCGGCACCGCGTCGGCCGCGGTAGCCATGTCGGGATAGCCGAGGACGACCAGCCCGCGACGGGCCGGCTCGGTCACCAACCGGACGGAGGCGCCCAGCACCACGCCGAGCGTGCCCTCAGTGCCGACCAGCGCCCTGGACACGTCGAAGGACCGTTCGGGGAGCAGGTGCTCGAGGGAGTACCCGGAGACCTGGCGGCTGAAGCGGCCGAGCTCGGTCCGGATCGTGGCCAGGTCCCGGCCGACCACCGACCTCAGCTCGGCCAGCAGCGGTTCGGACGCCGCTGCGGCGCCATCCGCCCCGAGGTCGAGCCGCTGGCCGGTCCCGGTGAGCAGCTGCAGGCCCAGCACGTTGTCCGCCGTGCGGCCATAGCCGAGCGCGCGCGAGCCGCAGGCGTTGTTACCGATCATGCCGCCGAGGGTGGCCCGGTTGTGGGTCGAGGGATCCGGGCCGAACCGCAGCCCGTGTGGGGCGGCGGCCCGCTGCAGCTGCGCCTGGACGAGTCCCGGCTCGACGGTCGCGGTTCGTGCCTCGGCGTCGACCGCCAGCACCCGGTTGAGGTGCTTGCTGAAGTCGAGCACCACACCGCTGCCGACGGCGTTGCCGGCGATCGACGTCCCGGCCCCGCGGGAGGTCAGCGGGACGCCGAGTCTTCGGCACACGTCGAGGGTCGCGGCCACCTCGTCGACGTCACGCGGGCGCACCACCGCGGTGGGCAGCACCCGGTACAGCGAGGCGTCGCTGGAGTACAGCGCCCGGGTCAGGGTGCTGTCGTCGACTTCGGCCAGGCCGGCGCGCCGCAGCGCGTCGACCACCTCGACTTGCGGTGGCGCGGAGCGCTGCCCTGCGGGGATGTCTGGCTCCTAGTGCGGATGGGGATGCGGATGCGCGTGCTCGGTGGCGGTCGGGCCGGGGTCGCCCCACCGTAGTGGCTCCTGCTCGTAGCGCCCCTCGTGGGCCACGATCGGGCGGCGGTCGCCGGCCAGCTCGGG
>DATCDE010000018.1 GCA_036510875.1 Actinomycetes bacterium | reverse complement strand
CGGCCCGTGGCCCGACTCAGTGGCCGACGTGGAGCTGTTCGTCGTCCCGTACATGGGCGGGGCGTCGTCCTTGGCGCCGATCGCTGGGATGCGGTCGCTGCGCGTCGTCCAGACCCTGACCGCCGGCGTCGACGACGTGCTGCCGCTGGTGCCGGCCGGGGTCACGCTGTGCAACGCGCGCGGCGTGCACGACGCCTCGACGGCGGAGCTGGCGGTGGCCCTGATGCTGGCGTCGCTGCGCGGGCTGCCGGACTTCGTGCTGGCCCAGGGCGAGCAGCGCTGGGCGCCGTCCACCCGGGTCTCGCTGGCCGACCGGACTGTGCTGATCGTGGGCTACGGCTCGGTGGGCGCGGCGGTCGAGCAACGGCTGGCCGGGTTCGAGGTCGAGGTGCTGCGGGTGGCGCGCAGCCCTCGGGACGGCGTGCACGGATGGGCCGACCTGCCGGCGTTGCTGCCGCAGGCCGACGTCGTGGTGCTGTGCGTCCCGCTCACCGAGCAGACCAGGGGGCTGGTCGACGCGGCGTTCCTGGCCGCGATGCCGGACGGCGCCCTGTTGGTGAACGTGGCTCGGGGGCCGGTCGTGACCACCGACGCCCTGGTGGCTGAGCTGTCCTCGGGGCGGCTGCGGGCGGCCGTCGACGTCACCGACCCGGAGCCGCTGCCGGGCGGGCACCCGCTGTGGGGGGCGCCTGGGCTGCTGCTGAGCCCGCACGTGGGCGGCAACTCCACAGCCTTCCTGCCGAGGGCGTACCGGCTGCTCGCGGACCAGCTGGGCCGGTTTGCCGCGGGGCAGCCGCTGCTCAACGTGGTCCGCTGGCCCCGCTCTCACCCCCGTCCTGGGGCGGCAGAGGCGTCCGTAGGATGACGCCATGAGCGCCCCCGTCAACAAGCCGCATAGTCGTGACGTCACCGATGGCATGGAGCGGGCCCCGAACCGGGCCATGCTGCGCGCGGTGGGTATGGGCGACGGCGACTGGGACAAGCCGCAGGTCGGCATCGCGTCCAGCTGGAACGAGATCACCCCCTGCAACCTGTCCCTGAAGCGGCTGGCAGTGAAGGCGAAGGAGGGCGTGTTCGCCGCGGGCGGTTTCCCGCTGGAGTTCGGGACGATCTCGGTGTCCGACGGCATCTCCATGGGCCACGAGGGGATGCGCACCTCGCTGGTCAGCCGCGAGGTCATCGCCGACTCGGTCGAGACCGTGATGCACGCCGAGCGGCTGGACGGCATGGTGACCTTCGCCGGCTGCGACAAGTCGTTGCCCGGCATGCTGATGGCCGCCGCGCGTCTCGACGTCGCCAGTGTGTTCGTCTACGCGGGGTCGACCCTGCCGGGGCGGCTCGGGGATCGCGACCTGACCGTCCAGGACGCCTTCGAGGGCGTCGGCGCCTGCGCGGCCGGACTGATGAGCCGGGCCGAGCTCGATGACATCGAGCGCCACGCCTGCCCTGGCGAGGGCGCCTGTGGCGGCATGTTCACCGCCAACACGATGGCCAGCGTGGGCGAGGCGCTGGGCATGTCCCTGCCGGGCTCGGCGTCACCGCCCGCGGTGGACCGCCGCCGGGACGAGGATGCCTTCCACTCGGGCGAGGCGGTCGTCGAGCTGCTGCGCCGCGGCATCACCGCCCGCGACATCCTCACCAAGGACGCGTTCGAGAACGCGATCGCCGTCGTCATGGCGCTCGGCGGCTCCACCAACGCCGTCCTGCACCTGATGGCCATCGCGCACGAGGCCCGGGTCGAGCTCGACCTCGACGACTTCAACCGGATCGGTGACCGGACACCGCACCTGGCCGACGTGAAGCCGTTCGGGCGCTTCGTGATGAACGACGTCGACCGGATCGGCGGCGTCCCGGTGGTGATGAAGGCGCTGCTCGACGAGGGACTGCTGCACGGCGACGTCCTCACGGTCACCGGGAAGACGCTGGCCGAGAACCTGGCCGAGCTCGCCCCTCCCGCTCCGGACGGGCGCGTCATCATGTCGGTGGCCCAGCCGCTGCACCGCACCGGCGGGCTGCTGGTGCTCAGGGGATCGCTGGCCCCCGAGGGGGCGGTGATCAAGGCCGCGTCGATCGAGGAACCGGTCTTCGAGGGCACCGCGCGGGTGTTCGACGACGAGTCGGAGGCGATGGAGGCCGTGACCCAGGGCCGGATCCGGGCCGGGGACGTCGTGGTGATCCGCTACGAGGGCCCGATGGGTGGGCCGGGCATGCGGGAGATGCTCGCGGTCACGGCCGCGATCAAGGGTGCCGGCCTCGGCAAGGACGTCATGCTGATCACCGACGGCCGGTTCTCCGGCGCCACCTCAGGGTTCTGCATCGGCCACGTGGCCCCCGAGGCGCCGCACGGCGGGCCGATCGCGTTCGTGCACGACGGGGACCGGATCCGGCTGGACACGTCCACCCGGACGCTCGACCTGCTGGTCGACGAGGCCGAGCTGGCCACCCGCAGGGCCGGCTGGAAGCCGCGCGAGCCGCGGTACACCACCGGGGTGCTGGGCAAGTACGCCAAGCTGGTCGGCTCGGCAGCCCAGGGCGCCGTCTGCGACTGACCGGTCCCGGGGCCCGGCGGACGCGCCCTGCCCCGTGACCGTTGTCCGGATGCTGAGATGATCGTCTCGCTGGCTTGACGCCTGCGGAACCCGGTGCAACGGTGGTTCGCATGCGTTCGCTGCTCCTCGTAATCGGTACGCGCGCCGGCTGACCCCCAGCCGAGCGCGCACCCCTCGATCGCCCACAATGGGCCGAGGGGTTTTTTGTTTGCCCCGTGTCACACCCCGCGAGAAAGACCTCAGATGACCAAGCAGATCACCGGAGCACAGAGCCTGGTTCAGTCCCTCGAGACCGCCGGCGCCGAGGTGGTCTTCGGCATCCCGGGCGGCGCGATCCTGCCCGCCTACGACCCGCTGTTCGACTCCAAGCTGCGGCACATCCTGGTCCGCCACGAGCAGGGTGCCGGACACGCGGCCGAGGGCTACGCGACCGCCACGGGCAAGGTCGGCGTGTGCATGGCCACGTCCGGGCCGGGCGCGACGAACCTGGTCACCCCGATCGCGAACGCGTACATGGACTCGGTGCCGATCGTGGCGATCACCGGCCAGGTGACCAGCTCCTCCATCGGCACGGACGCCTTCCAGGAGGCCGACATCCGGGGCATCACGATGCCCATCACCAAGCACAACTTCCTCGTGACCGACCCGGACCAGATCCCGCGCACCATCGCCGAGGCGTTCCACATCGCCTCCACCGGGCGCCCCGGACCGGTGCTCGTCGACGTCTCCAAGGACGCCCTGCAGGCGCTCACCCACTTCGAGTGGCCGACGTCGCTGAACCTGCCCGGCTACCGCCCGGTCACCCGGCCGCACGGCAAGCAGGTGCGCGAGGCGGCCCGGCTCATCACGTCGGCCCGCCGTCCGGTGCTGTACGTCGGCGGCGGGGTGATCCGCGCCGGAGCCTCCGCCGAGCTGCGGGTGCTCGCCGAGCTCACCGGGATCCCGGTGGTCACCACGCTGATGGCCCGCGGCGCCTTCCCCGACAGCCACCGCCTGCACCTGGGCATGCCGGGCATGCACGGGACCGTCGCGGCGGTCGGCGCCCTGCAGAAGAGCGACCTGATCATCGCGCTGGGCGCCCGGTTCGACGACCGGGTGACCGGCCAGCTGTCGACGTTCGCCCCCGACGCGGCGATCATCCACGCCGACATCGACCCCGCCGAGATCTCCAAGAACCGGACGGCGGACGTGCCGATCGTCGGCGACGCCCGGGAGGTGATCGCCGACCTCGTGGTGGCGGTCCAGGCCGAGCACGACGCGGGCCGCCGCGGCGACTACGCCGGCTGGTGGCAGACCGTCGACGGCTGGCGGGAGACCTACCCGCTGGGCTACTCCACCCCGGACGCCGGCGAGCTCGCCCCGCAGTACGTCGTGGAGCGGCTGAGCACCATCGTCGGACCGGACGCCGTCTACGTGGCGGGCGTGGGCCAGCACCAGATGTGGGCCGCGCAGTTCGTGCAGTACGAGAAGCCGAACAGCTGGCTGAACTCGGGCGGCCTGGGCACCATGGGCTACGCAGTCCCGGCTGCCATGGGGGCCAAGGTGGGCCGCCCGGACACCACGGTGTGGGCGATCGACGGCGACGGCTGCTTCCAGATGACCAACCAGGAGCTGGCCACCTGCGCGATCAACAACATCCCGATCAAGGTGGCTGTGATCAACAACGGCGCCCTCGGGATGGTCCGGCAGTGGCAGACGCTGTTCTACAACGAGCGCTACTCGAACACCGACCTGCAGTCCAAGCGGATCCCGGACTTCGCCGCCCTGGCCGAGGCCTACGGCTGCGTGGGGCTGCGCTGCGACAAGGCCGAGGACGTCGACGCGACGATCGAGCGGGCCATGGAGATCGACGACCAGCCGGTCGTGGTGGACTTCGGTGTCCACCAGGACGCGATGGTCTGGCCGATGGTCGCGGCCGGGACGAGCAACGACGACATCATGGTCGCCCGCGGGATGGCGCCGACCTGGGACCGGGAGGACTGAGCATGTACCGCCACACCCTGTCCGTGCTGGTCGAGGACCAGCCGGGCGTGCTGGCCCGCATCGCCGGGCTGTTCTCCCGTCGCGGCTTCAACATCGAGTCGCTCGCGGTGGGCCCGACCGAGCAGTCGGGCGTCTCCCGGATCACCATCATGGTCAACGTCGAGGAGCACCCGCTCGAGCAGGTGACCAAGCAGCTGAACAAGCTGATCAATGTGCTCAAGATCGTCGAGCTCGAGCCCGAGCAGTCCGTACTGCGCGAGATCATGCTGGTCAAGGTCAAGGCCGAGCCGGCGTTCCGCTCCCAGGTGCTCGAGATCGTCACCCTGTTCCGGGCCAAGGTGGTCGACGTCGCCCCCGAGGCGGTCACCATCGAGGCCACCGGCAACGCCGACAAGCTGGCCGCGCTGCTCAAGGTGCTCGAGCCCTACGGGATCAAGGAGCTCGTGCAGTCGGGCCTCGTGGCCATCGGCCGGGGTCCGCGCTCGATCACCGACCGGGCGCTGCGCCCCGTCGACAAGAGCGACAAGAGCACCGCCTGACCGCACCCCAGCCCGACGACCGCACACCCAGCCGTTCCACCAAGACGACCATCGAAGGAGCCCCCGTGGCTGAGCTGTTCTACGACGACGACGCCGACCTCTCGATCATCCAGAACCGGCACGTCGCGGTGCTGGGCTACGGCAGCCAGGGCCACGCCCACGCGCTGTCGCTGCGCGACTCCGGCGTCGACGTGCGGGTCGGCCTGCCCGAGGGCTCCCGCAGCCGGGAGAAGGCCGAGGCGGAGGGCCTGCGGGTCCTCACGTCGGCCGAGGCCTGCGAGGAGGCGGACCTGGTCATGGTTCTGGCGCCGGACCCGGCCCAGCGGTCGCTGTACGCCGACGCGATCGCCCCCAACCTGGTCGACGGTGACGCGCTGTTCTTCGGGCACGGCTTCAACATCCGCTTCGACCTGATCAAGCCGCCGGCCGGCGTCGACGTGTGCATGGTCGCCCCCAAGGGCCCCGGCCACCTGGTCCGCCGCGAGTACGTCGCCGGCCGCGGCGTACCCGTGCTGGTCGCCGTCGAGCAGGACGCCAGTGGAGCGGCCTGGCCGCTGACCCTGGCCTACGCCAGGGGCATCGGCGGGACCAGAGCCGGCGCGATCAGGACCACCTTCACCGAGGAGTGCGAGACCGACCTGTTCGGTGAGCAGGCGGTGCTGTGCGGCGGTGCCTCCGCGCTGGTCATGGCCGGCTTCGAGACCCTGGTGAACGCCGGGTACCAGCCGGAGGTGGCCTACTTCGAGTGCCTGCACGAGCTCAAGCTGATCGTCGACCTGATGTACGAGGGCGGCATCGCCAAGCAGCGCTGGTCGGTCTCGGACACCGCCGAGTACGGCGACTACGTCAGTGGGCCGCGGATCATCGACCAGCACGTCAAGGACAACATGAAGCAGGTGCTGACCGAGATCCAAGACGGCACCTTCGCCCGTCGGTTCATCGCTGACCAGGACGCCGGCGCGCCGGAGTTCAAGCGGCTGCGGGCCGAGGGCGAGCAGCACCCGATCGAGGCCACCGGTCGCGAGCTGCGCCAGCTGATGGCCTGGGTCGACCGTGGCGACGCCGACTACCAGGAAGGCACCGCCGCCCGCTGACCCGCTGGTCGACCAGGCGAAGGGTGCGGCTGGCCGACCGTGGCCGTCTCGCCCTGCGGACGATTGTGAACGCCTTCACGAGCCCTGGGTACACTCCCCGCGTCGCAGCCGCCCGACCCTCAGGAAAGTCGGTACCGCCATGACCAAGCCCGTCGTCCTCATCGCTGAGGAGCTGTCCCCGGCCACCGTCGAGGCACTGGGTCCTGACTTCGAGGTCCGCCACTGCGACGGCGCCGACCGCTCCCAGCTGCTGCCCGCGCTGGCCGACGTCGACGCCGTCCTGGTCCGCAGCGCGACCCAGATGGACGCGGAGGCGATCGGCGCGGCCCGCCGGTTGCGGGTCATCGCCCGCGCCGGTGTCGGCCTGGACAACGTCGACGTCCCGGCGGCCACCCAGGCCGGTGTCATGGTCGTGAACGCGCCGCAGTCGAACATCGTCAGCGCGGCCGAGCTGGCGGTCGGTCTGCTGATCGCCAGCGCCCGCAACATCGCGCCGGCCTCGGCCGCGCTGAAGAACGGTGAGTGGAAGCGCAGCAAGTTCAGCGGCGTCGAGCTGCAGGACAAGGTGCTCGGCGTGGTCGGCCTCGGCCGGATCGGCGTGCTCGTCGCGCAGCGGATGTCGGCGTTCGGGATGCGCCTGGTCGCCTATGACCCCTACGTGCAGACCGCCCGCGCTGCGCAGATCGGCGTCCGGCTGATGAGCCTGGGCGAGCTACTCGCCGAGGCCGACTTCATCAGCGTGCACCTGCCCAAGACCCCGGAGACCCTGGGCCTGATCGGCGAGGAGGCGCTGCGCAAGGTCAAGCCGACCGTGCGCATCATCAACGCGGCCCGCGGTGGCATCGTCGACGAGGCCGCGCTGGCCACCGCCATCGCCGAGGGCCGCGTGGGCGGCGCGGGCATCGACGTCTTCGCCAAGGAGCCGTGCACCGACAGCCCGCTGTTCGCCTTCGACAACGTCGTGGTCACCCCGCACCTCGGTGCGAGCACCGACGAGGCGCAGGAGAAGGCCGGCATCGCGGTGGCCCGCTCGGTCCGGCTCGCGCTGGCCGGCGAGCTGGTGCCGGACGCCGTCAACGTGCAGGGCGGCGCCATCGCCGAGGCGGTACGGCCCGGCCTGCCGCTCACCGAGCGGCTCGGCCGCATCTTCACCGCCCTCGCGGGCGGCGTGGCCGCGCGCGTCGACGTCGAGGTCCGCGGCGAGATCGCCGCCCACGACGTCACGGTGCTCGAGTTGGCGGCGCTCAAGGGCGTCTTCACCGACGTCGTCGAGGAGTCCGTCTCCTACGTCAACGCGCCCCTGCTGGCCAAGGAGCGCGGCGTCGAGGTCGCGCTGCTCACCAGCGCCGAGAGCCCCGACCACCGCAACCTGCTGACCGTCCGCGGCACGCTGGCCAACGGCGAGGTCGTGTCGGTGTCCGGCACGCTGGTCGGACCGCGGCAGATCGAGAAGCTGGTGGAGGTCGACGGGTTCGACATCGACCTGGTGCCCAGCAGCCACATGGTGTTCCTGCACTACCACGACAAGCCGGGCGTGGTCGGCACGGTCGGCCAGCTGCTCGGCGACGCCGGCATCAACATCGCCGGGATGCAGGTGTCGCGGGACGAGAAGGGCGGGCACGCCCTGATGGCGCTGACCATCGACTCCGTCGTCCCGCCCGCCGTCCTGGCCGGCATCACCGACGCGATCGGGGCGCACTCCGGCCGAGTCGTGGACCTGGAGGGCTGACGACGGTGACCCGCACTCTGCGGCTGGCCGTGATCGGCGGCGACGGCATCGGCCCGGAGGTCGTCGCCGAGGGGCTCAAGGTCCTCGACGCGGTGGCCCCCGCACATGACCTGAAGGTCGAGCGCACCGAGTACGACCTCGGGGCCCGGCGCTGGCACGCGAGCGGGGAGACGCTGCCCGACTCGGTCCTCGACGAGCTGCGCGGCCAGGACGCCATCCTGCTCGGCGCGGTCGGCGACCCGTCGGTGCCCAGCGGCGTGCTCGAGCGCGGGCTGCTGCTGCGGCTGCGCTTCGAGCTCGACCACCACGTGAACCTGCGCCCGGTGCGGCTCTACCCGGGCGTCACCAGCCCGCTGGCCGGGGCGACCCCCGAGCGCATCGACATGGTGGTGGTGCGGGAGGGCACTGAGGGGCCGTACGCCGGCTCCGGCGGCTTCCTGCGCAAGGGGACGCCGCAGGAGGTGGCCACCGAGGAGAGCCTGAACACCCGGTTCGGCGTCGAGCGGGTCGTCCGCGACGCGTTCGCGCGGGCCGGCGCCCGGCCCCGCCGCAAGCTCACCCTGGTGCACAAGAACAACGTGTTGACCCACGCGGGCGACCTGTGGACCCGGACGGTCGCGGCGGTCGCCCCCGAGTTCCCCGACGTCGCCGTCGACTACCTGCACGTGGACGCCGCCTCGATGTTCTTCGTCACCCAGCCCGAGCGGTTCGACGTCGTCGTCACCGACAACCTGTTCGGCGACATCCTCACCGACCTGGGGGCGGCGATCGCCGGCGGCATCGGCCTGGCCGCCAGCGGGAGCCTGGACGTGAGCCGGGCCCACCCGAGCATGTTCGAGCCGGTCCACGGGTCGGCGCCCGACATCGCCGGGACCGGGACCGCGGACCCCACTGCGACCGTCCTGTCCGTGGCGATGCTGCTCGACCACCTCGGGCTGCCGGCCGCGGCGACGACGGTCGAGGGCGCCGTGGCGGCCGACCTGGCCGCACGGGTCGGCCGCGAACCCCGGGGCACCGCCCAGATCGGGGACTCCCTGGCAGCCGCCGTCTCCGGCTGACTACGGTTCCTGTCATGACGATGATCGAGTGGAAGCCGACGAGCAACCCGCTGGCGGACGCCGAACGCGCGGCCCGACTCGCTGACCCCGGCTTCGGCCGGTACTTCACCGACCACATGGTCACGGCCCGCTGGACCGAGGGCCGCGGCTGGCACGACGCCGAGCTCGTGCCGTACGCGCCCATCGAGCTGGACCCAGCGGTGATGGTGCTGCACTACGGCCAGTCGATCTTCGAGGGGCTGAAGGCGTATCGGCACGCGGACGGCTCGATCAAGCTGTTCCGGCCGTGGGAGAA
>DATCDE010000017.1 GCA_036510875.1 Actinomycetes bacterium | reverse complement strand
TGCTGTAGACCACGAGCACCAGGAACCCGAGCACCACGCCGATCTGCAGCAGGATCCCGATGATCTCCAGCCAGCCGTTGACGGTCTCGCCGGCCGGCAGCAGGTCGGCCACCCACTGCGAGGCGAACGCCCCGCCCGGGTAGGGGAAGTGGCCGGTGTTGATCTGAGCGGCCCGGTACAGCAGGAGAGTCCAGACCACGTTGAAGATCATGAACAGCACCAGCCAGGCGGCCCCGAGGTGGGAGCCGAAGAACCGGGACTCGCGTCCCAGCTTGGCCGGGTTCTGCCGCACCCGGATCAGCGCGAACACGATGACCGCGACGAGGACGAGGACCGCGAAGAGGTCCTCGATGAACGCGATGAACGACCAGTTCTTCAGCACCGGGATCGCGAACGTGCGGCTGAACAGCGCGCCGTACGCCTCGATGATCGTGAGGCTGAGCACGAGGAAGCCCCAGAACGCGAAGACGTGGGCCACCCCGGGAACGGTCCAGTTGAGCAGCTTGCGCTGGGCGAGCACCTCGACGGCCTCGGCCTCCACAGCCTTGCGGGAGTCCTCGAGCAGGTTCGGCTCCGGCTGGCCGGTGCGCGCCAGCCGGTTGATCCACAGCAGCCTCCGCCCGGCGATGGCGAAGCCCACCACGCTGAGCAGCAGGCCGAGGGCGAGCCAGATCCAGCTCTCGTATGGCTGATCCACTGCGACCTCCCGGGCTGGCAGGGGAATCGGACGGAGCACCTGGGCGGAGCCTAGCCCGATGCTACTCGTCGGTAACTTCTGGGACGGCGATCTTGTCCGGATCCTGCCACTTGGGAATCCTGTCACCCTCCCTGAGGTTGACGTAGTAGCAAAGTTGAGTCAACCAGACTCAAGCCACTTGCGTCGACAGGGGGAAGGGCGCAAGATGGTCGCACCGATCTGTCGTTCTTCCCCTGTTCCGGAGGTACTCCCCATGGCCCGAGCGGTCGGCATCGACCTCGGCACCACCAACAGCGTCGTCTCCGTCCTCGAGGGCGGCGAGCCCACCGTCATCGCCAACGCCGAGGGCGCCCGCACGACGCCGTCCGTCGTCGCGTTCGCCAAGAACGGCGAGGTGCTCGTCGGCGAGGTCGCCAAGCGGCAGGCCGTCACCAACGTGGACCGCACCATCCGCTCGGTGAAGCGGCACATGGGCGACGGCGGCTGGAAGGTTGGCATCGACGGCAAGGACTTCACCGCGCAGCAGATCAGCGCCTTCGTGCTGCAGAAGCTCAAGCGGGACGCCGAGGCCTACCTCGGTGAGACCGTCACCGACGCGGTGATCACCGTGCCGGCGTACTTCAACGACTCCCAGCGGCAGGCCACCAAGGAGGCCGGGGACATCGCCGGGCTGAACGTGCTGCGGATCATCAACGAGCCGACCGCAGCCGCCCTCGCGTACGGCCTGGACAAGTCCGACAAGGAGCAGACCATCCTGGTCTTCGACCTGGGCGGCGGCACCTTCGACGTCAGCCTGCTCGAGATCGGCGACGGGGTCGTCGAGGTCAAGGCCACCTCGGGCGACAACCACCTCGGCGGCGACGACTGGGACCAGAAGGTCGTCGACCACCTGGTCACCGCGTTCAAGAACGCGCACGGCGTGGACCTGTCCAAGGACAAGATGGCTCTGCAGCGGCTGCGTGAGGCGGCCGAGAAGGCCAAGATCGAGCTGTCCCAGCAGAGCGAGACGACGATCAACCTGCCCTACATCACGGCCAGCTCCGAGGGCCCGCTCCACCTGGAGGAGAAGCTCAGCCGCTCGCAGTTCCAGCAGATGACCTCCGACCTGCTCGAGCGCACCAAGGCGCCGTTCCGCCAGGTCATCAAGGACGCCGGCGTCAGCGTGGACAAGATCGACCAGGTGGTCCTGGTCGGCGGGTCCACCCGGATGCCCGCCGTCGTCGACGTCGTCCGCGAGCTGACCGGTGGCCAGGAGCCGAACAAGGGCGTCAACCCCGACGAGGTCGTCGCGGTCGGTGCCTCGCTGCAGGCCGGCGTCCTCAAGGGCGAGGTGAAAGACGTCCTGCTGCTCGACGTCACCCCGCTGTCCCTGGGCATCGAGACCAAGGGCGGCATCATGACCAAGCTGATCGAGCGCAACACCACGATCCCGACGAAACGCTCGGAGATCTTCACCACGGCCGACGACAACCAGCCCTCGGTGCAGATCCAGGTGTTCCAGGGGGAGCGTGAGATGGCCGCGTACAACAAGCGGCTCGGCATGTTCGAGCTGACCGGCCTGCCGCCGGCCCCGCGCGGCATCCCGCAGATCGAGGTCACCTTCGACATCGACGCCAACGGCATCGTGCACGTCTCCGCCAAGGACCTCGGCACCGGTAAGGAGCAGTCGATGACGATCTCCGGCGGCTCGGCGCTGCCGAAGGACGACATCGAGCGGATGATGCGTGACGCCGAGCAGTACGCGGAGGAGGACCACCGCCGCCGCGAGGCCGCGGAGACCCGCAACCAGGCCGAGTCGCTGGTCTACCAGACCGAGAAGTTCATCGCCGACAACGCCGACAAGATCCCGGCCGACGCCAAGAGCAACGTCGACGGACCGCTCGCGGACCTGAAGAAGGCCCTCGAAGGCGACGACACGGAGGCCATCAAGTCGGCGGCCGAGAAGGTCGCCACCGCCAGCCAGGCGCTCGGGACGGCGATGTACGCGCAGGCCGAGCACTCCGCCCCCTCGTCCGAGTCGGGCACCGGCACCAGCGGCTCGGCCGACGAGGACGTCGTGGACGCCGAGATCGTCGACGAGGGTGAGGGCGGGAACAAGTGAGCGATGAGTCGACCCAGCCGCACGAGGGACCGGTGATCCGGGATAAGCGGCGGATCGACCCGGCCACCGGCCAGCTCCGGGAGCCCGCGGGTACCCCCGGAGCGGCCGCGGCCGCTTTGAACGAGGAGCAGTTCGAGGCCGGGGAGATCTCCGCCGAGATCGCCGTGCTGGCCGAGCAGCTGGCCGAACGGACCGCCGACGTCCAGCGGCTGCAGGCCGAGTACGCCAACTACCGCAAGCGGGTGGACCGCGACCGCGACCTGGTGCGTGAGCAGGCTGTGGCTGCGGCCCTGACCGAACTGCTGCCGGTGCTCGACGACGTCGGCCGGGCCCGGGAGCACGGCGAGCTCGAGGGCGGCTTCAAGTCGGTCGGTGAGGCCCTCGAGGCCGCAACGCAACGGCTGGGTCTGGTGCCCTTCGGCACGGTGGGCGAGTCGTTCGACCCCACCGTGCACGAGGCGCTGACCCACGAGCACCGCGACGACGTGGCCGAGGCCACCTGCGTGGCGGTCTACCAGGCCGGCTACCGGTTCGCTGACCGGGTGGTCCGCCCGGCCAGGGTGGCGGTGGCCGAGCCTACGCCGGGTGGGCCGCCGGAGGGCGGCGAGCAGGTCTGACCGCCGCCCGACGTGTGACCCGACGAGCAACCCGAAGCACCGAGAGGAGGGGACGCCGATGAGCAGCCGGGACTTCCTGGAGAAGGACTTCTACAAGGTCCTCGGCGTCCCCAAGGGCGCCAAGGCCGACGAGATCAAGAAGGCGTACCGCAAGCTGGCCCGCCAGTACCACCCGGACGCCAACAAGGGCGACCCGGCGGCCGAGGAACGGTTCAAGGGGATCTCCGAGGCCTACGACGTCCTGTCCGACGAGAAGCGGCGCAAGGAGTACGACGAGGGCCGGGCGCTGTTCGGCAACGGCGGCTTCCGGGTGCCCGGCGGGGCCGGCGGCGGTCCCGGTGGGGTGCCGTTCGACCTCGGCGACCTGTTCGGCGGCGCCGGTAGTCCCGGCGGGGCCGGGGCGGGCGGCATCGGCGACCTGTTCGGCGGCATCTTCGGCCGTGGCCGGGGCGGCCCCACCACGGTCCAGCCGCGGCGCGGCGCGGACATCGAGTCGGAGGTCACCCTCGGGTTCACCGAGGCGACCGACGGGGTCACCGTCCCGTTGCGGCTGACCAGCGACGCCGCTTGCCCGGTCTGCCACGGCACCGGG
>DATCDE010000016.1 GCA_036510875.1 Actinomycetes bacterium | reverse complement strand
CGACCCCCCGGTCGACGTACTCGGGCAGCCGTTGCTCGCTCACGGCGCGGACCCGCTGGCCCTCGGCCGTCGCCGCGGCCAGGATGCGCTGCTCCTCCTCGAGCGCCGTGCGCTGCCGGGCCGCCGCGGCGGCCGCCCGCTCGGCCTCGGCCCGCTGGTGCGCTTCGGCGACCAGCGCCGCCGAGCGCTGGGCGGCTGCCCGCCGGAGCCGCTCGGCCTCGGCCAGACCCTCGGCCCGGAGCCGGTCCGCCTCACGCTCGGTGTCCGCCAGCTGCGCGAACACCGCTGCGAGCTCCGCGGCGGTCGCGGCGGAGCGGTCCGCGGGCACGCCGGCGGGTGCGGCACCACCCGGCGCCCCCGCCGGGCGGAACCGGTCCAGGATCGACGACCTCGGCCCGGCCACCGCTACCCGCTCGCAGCCATCCGCAACACCTCCGCGACCACGTCCTTCTAGATCACCACCGACGCGGGCCGACCGCGAGAGGCCGGATGTCCCGACCTGTCCCCACCCCCATTCCGCATGAAGGGCACCCTCTGCGCGCACTGTCGCAACTTCCCACCCTTCACCGGACGACGATGAAGGGCGCCTTTGTGCGGCCACACGCTCAGAAGGGGACCTATATGCGGGAGGGGGGTGTCAGCGGGCAGTGACCTGGACCGGGATCGCGGTCAGCGCGGAGGTGCCGGACAGAGGGTCCAGCAGCGTCTCGTCGACGAGCAGGTTGAGGTTCGCCCCCGGCTGCGCGGCCGCGACCGACCCGGCCGCTCCCGGCACGTCGTGCCCCCAACCGTGCGGCAGCGACACCACCCCCGGCCGAACGCCGTCGGTCACCTCGACGGTGACCTCGACCCGGCCGGTGGCCGTCGCCACGGTTGCCGTCCCCGCGTCGACCAGGCCCAGGCGGACGGCGTCCTCGGGGTGGACGTGCAGGGTGCAGCGGTTGCTGCCCCCCGCGAGCAGCGGCAGGTTGTGCAGCCAGGAGTTGTTGGACCGCAGCTGCCGGCGGCCCACCAGCAGCAGGCGGTCGACCGGCGCGGACCGCAGCGCGCCGGCGAGCCGCTCCGCCTCGGCCAGCAGCTGCGGCGGGGCGAGCTCGACCAGTCCGCTGGGCGTGCGCAGCACCTCGGGCAGCCGTGGCCGCAACGGCCCTAGGTCGACGCCGTGCGGCTGAGCCTCAAGCGCGGCCAGGCTCAGTCCCTCGGGCACCGCGCCGAACCCGTCGCCGTAGGGCCCGCCGCGCAGCAGCAGGTCGAGGATGCGGTCCTGCCGCCGACGTCCGGCCACCGCGGCGAGCAGCTCGGCCGGGTCCCGGCCGTGGGCCGGAGACGACGAGTCCGCGGCTAGCCGGCGGGCCACGTCGTAGGCGGCCAGGTCGTCC
The DNA here is from genome assembly GCA_036510875.1 of Actinomycetes bacterium. Taxonomy (NCBI): domain Bacteria; kingdom Bacillati; phylum Actinomycetota; class Actinomycetes; species Actinomycetes bacterium. Next base: position 16,015 of record DATCDE010000016.1, on the reverse strand, counting down.
AGCTGGTCGGCCGTCACCCCACCGCCGACCGCCGTGGCGGCCAGCTGCAGGAGCACGTCGGCCTCGTCCCGCTCCCCCGGCCCCAGCGGCAACGACGGCGGTGACCAGCGGGCCACGGTGCGGACGGCGAAGCTGGCCAGGGCGACGTCGTAGTGGCTGCGGGTCAGGGGCGACGCCGCCGGGAACACCACGTGGGCGAACCGGGTGGTCTCGTTGAGGTAGGCGTCGACGCTGACCACGGCGTCGAGCGTGGCCAGGGCCGCGGCCAGCCGCGCGCCGTTCGGCGTGGACAGCACCGGGTTCCCGGCCACCGTGACGAGCGCGCGCAGCCGCTCACCGTCCGGCCCCACCGTGTCGATCTCCTCGGCCATCGCGGCCGCCGGGAGCTCCCCGAACGTGCTGGCCAGCCCGCGGACCCTCGTCCGGCCGGACCCGGGAATCCGCACCCCTCGGCCGCGTCCCGGCTCGCCCTGGGTGTTCGGGCTGCCGACGGCCGGCTTGGCCCACAGCACGCCGCCGGGCCGGTCCAGGTTGCCGGTCAGTGTGTTGACGACGTCCACCAACCAGCTGGTCACGGTGCCGAAGGCCGTGGTCGTCGTCCCGATCCGGCCGTAGACCGCCGCGGACGGCGCGGCCGCGAGCTCGACAGCGAGCCGCGACACGGTCCCCGCCGGCAGCCCGCAGGCCGCCTCCACCCGGTCCGGGTCGAACGGCTGCACGGCCGTCCTGACCTCCTCCAGCCCGGTCACGTGCGGGGCCGCGGCGCCAAGCGTCACCAGCCCACCGGCGAACAGCTCGCGGGCGACCCCGGCCAGCAGCAGCCCGTCGGTGCCCGGCCGGACGGCCAGGTGCTCATCGGCCGCCTGCGCGGTCCGGCTGCGCCGCGGGTCGACGACGACCAGCCGACCGCCCCTGGCCCGCAGCGCCCGCAGCCGCCCGGGCAGGTCCGGGGCGGTCAGCAGGCTGCCGTTGGACACCAACGGGTCCGCGCCGAGCACCAGCAGGTAGTCGGTGCGGTCCACGTCGGGGACCAGCACGGACAGCTCGGTGCCGAACATCAGCCCCGAGGCCACCTGCTTCGGGAACTGGTCCACCGTGCTGGCGGTGAACCGGAACCGGGTGCCCAGGGCTCTGATCAACACCGGCAGGTAGAACGTCGACGCGTGGTTGTGTGCGTTCGGGTTGCCCAGGTAGACGCCCACCGCGTCCGTGCCGTGCTCGGTCAGCACCGGGCGCAGCAGCCGCTCCACCTCGGCGTAGGCGTCGTCCCAGGACGCCGCCACCAGCTGGTCCCGGTGCCGGACCAGGGGGGTGCGCAGCCGGTCGGGGTCGGCGTGCAGCTCGCCGAGCGCGACTCCCTTGGGGCAGATGTAGCCGCGGCTGAAGACGTCGTCCGGGTCCCCCCGGACCGCGCTCACGGCGTCGCCGTCGAGCGTGAGGGTCACCCCGCAGGTGGCCTCGCACAGGGGGCAGATACGCGAGCGAGTGACCGCTTCCACGTGGCGAGCCTAGCCCGGCCGACCCGATCAGGGCCGCGCGGATCGCTCAGGCTCGCGCTCAGCCGATGCAGCCGCCGGACGAGCCCACGGCCTGCAGCCCGGCGAGGTCGCCCGCGCCGTAGCCAACCGGGCCGGTCGGGCTCAGCACCGGGTACATGATCTCCAGCGGGTCCGTGACGTGGTTGAGCCCGACAGCATGGCCGATCTCGTGCAGCAGCAGCGGCCCGCGGTCGTCACCCTGGGCGAAGCCGGCGGTCGTGGTGGCCGTCGAGGCGGGGTCGATGACCACGTAGCCGTGGACGAGCTTCCACACCCAGCTGCTGCCGTTGGAGACCCCGCTGGCCGACCAGCCGCCCTCGCCGATGGCCCCCGAGGCGTACAGGTCGGTCTGGGTGGGACCGGCCACCGCGACCACCAGGGCGGCCGGGGCGCTGGCCGTGTTGGTGGACGACGGAACGAACGTCGTCGTCCCCGCGTAGCTGAACGAGAGCCCGGACGCCGCGCTGATCCTGGCCAGGGCGGCCTGCACGTCGGTGAGCACACCGGAGCCCAGCGAGCCCGGGTTCACCCGGTAGCCGATCGGGGCGCACGGGTTCCAGCGCAACGTCTGGCCGTCCTTCGTGTTCACCGCGAACGCGGTGGGCACCCCGGGCGGCAGGTCGCCGAGCGCCTGCCGGATCGGGACCAGCGCGGCGTCAGGGACGGCCGCCGGGCCACCCACCACGATCAGGCCGGTCGGGTGGATCCGGCTCACCTGGGTGAGCACGGCGGACACCGGGCCGGTGGTCCCCGTGAGGACCAGCGCCCCGGACTGCAGTCCGGCCAGTGCCGAGCCGGTCAGCGCGTCCGGGAAGGTCCCGCCGGTGGCCACGACGGCGGTCGTCGCCGTGCCGAGCAGGGCGAGCGCGGCGGCGTTGGTCTGGTAGCGGTCGGACCCGCTGCGGCGCTCGACCGTGGGGGCGAACGACGCCAGCTGGCCGTAGACGGCGCCGCTGACCGCCGCGGTCCCGCCGAGCACCTCGATCTTGGCCGGCTGCAGCCGCTTGAGCTCGTCGGCCACGGCCGTCGGCAGCGTGGCCGGGTCGGTGAGCAGCACCGGACCGCCGAGCCGGGCGCCGAGCGCGGCGCCGGTGAGCGCGTCCGGGAAGTCCCGGCCGGTGGCCACGAAGGCGACCGGCACGCCTGGGTTGAAGGTCGCCTGCGACACGGCCACCGCGGTCTCGAAGCGGCTGGCCCCAGCCAGCCGCTTCCAGCCTCCGGTCGCGTACACGCCGAGCGCCTGGCCCACGGAGTCAGGCACGGCCGCCGGCCCGCCGACCAGGATCACGATGCCGGGTGTCAGCCGGGCCACCTGCTGGCTCACCGCCGCGGGCACGGTCCCGCCGTCCACGATGAGAAGGGGCGACGTCGAGCCCGCCGCGGGTCCGGCGGCCAGCGCGTCGGCAAAGGATCGTCCGGTGGCGATGTACACGGCGGGGACGCCGGGCGAGTACTGGCCGGCCACCTGGGCCGCAGTCTCGTAGCGGCTGGCGCCGTCCAGCCGGCTGACGGTGATCACCGACGAGGTGGCGCTCAGGGTACGGGTCGGCGACGACGCCCCGGCCATGGCGGGCGCCGCCGCAGCCAGCAGCAGTGCCGCGGACAGCGCCAGCGCTGCTCCGTGGGCGCGTCCGGACCGTGAGCGCATCGGGCCCCTCCCCCAGCTCAGGGCGACGTCGCTTCCGAGTGGCGCCGTCGTCGCTCTGGTCGTCGCCGTGCGCGGACCACGGCTGAAGGGGCCGGACGGGTGGTGTCGGCTGCGCTCAGCCGGCGAAGCGGGCCGGGCTGACCAGCTCAGGCCGCACACCGGTGGCCGCCAGCTCCGCCGGCAGCCCACGACCGAGGACGGCGGAGGCCACGAACGTACCCACCGCCGGCGCGGTCTGGATCCCGTAGCCGCCCTGGCCGGCCGACCAGACGAACGTCGGTTCCGCCGGGTCGGCGCCCAGGACGAGCTCCCGGTCGGGGGCGAAGGTCCGCAGCCCGGCCCAGGCGATGCGCACGTGCCGCAGCCGGAGCGTGGTGGCCTCGTTGATCCGGTCCAGGGCCAAGGCGACGTCCGCCTCGTCCGGCCGGGCGTCGCACGGGTCGCTGAGGGTCTCGTCGGCCAGCGAGCACAGCAGCTGGCCGGGGCCCTCGGGCTTGAAGTACCAGCGTTCGTCCACGTCGTTGACCAGCGGCCAGCCCGCCGTGTCCCGCTCGCAGGACACGGTGAAGGCGGTACGCCGCAGCGGACGCAGGCCGACCGTGGCCAGACCGGCCAGCCGGGCCACGTCGTCGGCCCAGGCTCCGCCGGCGTTCACCACGGCCGCCACCTCGACCCGCTCGCCGCCCACCGTGGCCAGCCACCCGCCGCGCGCGCGGGCCAGGGCGGTCACCGGTGAGCCGGCGCGGACCTCACCCCCGCTGCGGCGCAGCCCCGCGACGAGGATCTGGTGCAGCCGGGCGACGTCGATGTCGCTGGCACCCGGCTCCAGGACGCCGGCGACCGCGTGCTCGGGCCGCAGCACCGGGCACAGCGCGGCCACCTCGTCGCCGTCGACCAGCCGAATCGACGGAACCAGCGCCCGGCCCCGCTCAGCCAGCCCGACCAGCTCGGCCCGCTGGTCCTCCCGGCCGACGGCCAGCATGGCCCGGGGGCTGAGCAGGCTCGGCTCGCCGCCAGGGGGACTGTCGAGGAAGGCCCGGCTGGCCAGCGTGAGGCGGCGCACCTGGTCGCTGCCGTAGTTCTCCAGGTACTGCGCGGCCGACCGGCCGGTGGTGTGGAAGGCGAGCACCGGCTCGGTCTCGGCGAGCAGCACCCGCGCGGAGCCGGCCAGGGCGAAGGCTGCGGCCGCCCCAGCGATACCCCCGCCGATCACGAGCACGTCGAAGCCGTCCATGGTGGCTCCGACGCTACTGCTCTCCGGTCGCCACCCAGAACCGGAGCTTGCCCCCGCGCTGGTCCTCGAACCGACCACCGGCCGACTCGATCACCCGGCGGGAGGCGATGTTGTCGACGTCGCACGTGATCAGCGCCAGCGCCACCCCCAGCTCGCGCACGCGGGGCAGCGCCGCCGCGAGCATGGCGGTGGCGTGGCCCTGTCGGCGCGCGCTGGGCCGGACGTCATACCCGATGTGCCCGCCGACCTCCCGCAGGTGTTCGGTCAGCCGGTGCCGGAAGGCGAGTCGGCCGAGGTACTCGCAGCCGTCCACCCACCACCAGGTGGTGCTGGGCACGTGCCCCTCGGGCCGCGCGGTCTCCTCCAGCGCCGCCGCCCTCAGCTCGGCGACATCGCCGGCGAAGCCCTCCTCAGCGCCCCAGGTCGGGCCGTATCCTCGCAGCTCGTGGCCGACCATCGAGACGTCGTCCGGACCGCCGCGGCCCTCGGCTAGGAACTCGTCCATGGCCACCAGGAAGGACTCTCGGACGGTGCCGGTCGGCAGCGCCAGCTCGGCCACGGCCACCTCCTTGATCGTCGACATCGGTTCGCACGGTAGCCGCCCGCGCCCCGACCCGACGAGCGCATTTCAGTTCGGCCAGCCGGCTTCCGACAACTCGCCCATGGACGTCGTCCAGGAGCAAGGCCACGCCGGCCCGGTGGCGAGCATGACGCGGGCCGCCGTGCACCGGCGCGACCACCTGCACGGGTCCACGGACAGCTGCTGCCGTCCCCATGCCGTCGAGGTAGTGCGGCTGGGACCGTGGGCCGTGACCGTCTGCCACGACTGCGGGTTCGAGTACGGGTTCGACCAGGCCCGGCCCTGCGAGAGCGCCGCGGAGCACCACCGGCGCGCGACCGCCTGAGGCACGCTCTGGCAGGCTGGGCCGGGTGGAGCCACGGGGCAGCCGGCCGGCCGCGGTCGCCGGCGGCGACCCGGCGACGGTCGAGGCCGCCGCGACGGTGCTGCGGGCCGGCGGCAACGCCTTCGACGCGGCCGTGGCGGCCGGCTTCGCCTCGGCGCTGGCCGAGCCCGGGCTCACCAGTCTCGGTGGCGGCGGCTTTCTGCTGGCCAGGACGGCGGACGGGCGGGCGACCCTCGTCGACTTCTTCGTCGACACCCCGGGGCGCGGTCGCAGCCCGGCCAGCCTGGAGCCGCACTTCACCCCGGTGACCGTGGCGTTCTCCGGTGCCGACCAGGTGTTCCACGTGGGCTACGGATCGGTCGGGGTGCCGGGGGCGCTGGCCGGCTACCTGCACGTGCACGAGCGGTTCGGCCGGCTGCCGCTGCCGGACGTGGTCGCCCCGGCGCAGCGGCTGGCCCGGCAGGGGACCCGGCTGGAGCCGATGCAGGCGGCCGTCGTCGTGCTGCTGGCGGACATCCTCACCCTCACCGACGAGGCCCGCGCGGTGTTCGCGCCGTCCGGACGGCTGCCCGCGACGGGTGACCTGGTGACCAACCCGCGATACGCGGACTTCCTCGACGAGGTGGCCGCCGGTCGGGTCGCCGGCTTCGCCGACCCCGCGCTGGCGCAGCCGCTGGCCGCGGCGATGAGCCGCGGCGGCGGGCTGGTCGGCGTCGACGACCTCGAGGGGTACCGGGTGGTCGAGCGGGAGCCGCTGGCCTTCACCTACCGCGGGGTCCGCATCCTGACCAACCCGGCGCCGTCGTTCGGCGGCGGCCTGGTGGCCCACGGGCTGGAGCGGCTCGAGGCGGGCGACCCGCTCGCCACTGCCCTTGCCGCGATCAGCGACCGCGGCCTCATCGCCCGGGTCCGGTCGGTCAAGGGCACCACGCACGTGAGCGTGGCCGACACGGAGGGCAACGTCGCCTCGATGACGACGTCGAACGGCTCCTGCTCGGGCGTGATGGTCCCCGGCACCGGCATCCAGCTGAACAACGTCATGGGCGAGCGGGACCTGCACCCCGACGGCTTCCACGCCGCCCCGCCCGGGCAGCGGGTGGGCTCGATGATGGCGCCGACCGTCGTCGAGCACCCCGATGGCCGGCTGACGGCGCTCGGCAGCGGCGGCAGCGAGCGGATCCGCAGCGCCCTGACCCAGGTGCTGCGCCACCTGGTCGACGACGGTGCCGCCCCTCAGGACGCCGTCGACGCACCGCGGCTGCACTGGGACGGCGCCGGCTACCAGGCCGAGCCGGGCCTGCCGGACGAGGTGCTGGCCGGGACCGCGGGCGCCCCGGTCAACGTCTGGCCGGACGTCGACGTGTACTTCGGCGGCGTCCACGTGGTCACCACGGGCCGCCCCGGCGTCCAGGTCACAGGTGACCCGCGCCGCGGCGGGGCGACCGCCATCGTGCCGACCGCCCCGGGCTGACGGGCGGTCAGCCGACCTGCATGGCGGCCGGCGCGGCCGAGACCGTGAACCCCGGCCCGGTCTTCTCCCGGACCTCCTCGACAGTGACACCGGGGGCCAGCTCACGCAGCACCAGCCCGTCGTCGGTGATGTCGAGGACGGCGAGGTCAGTGATCACCCGCTGCACGACCCGGCGCCCGGTGTAGGGCAGCGTGCACTCGTCGACGATCTTGTGCGAGCCGTCCTTGGCGACGTGCTCCATCATGACGATAACCCGCTTGGCGCCGTGCACGAGGTCCATGGCACCGCCCATCCCCTTGACCATCTTCCCGGGGATCATCCAGTTCGCCAGGTCGCCGGTGGCGGACACCTGCATGGCACCGAGGATCGCGGCGTCCACGTGCCCGCCGCGGATCATCGCGAAGCTGGTCGCGGAGTCGAAGTACGAGGCGCCGTCGAGCACCGTGACGGTCTCCTTGCCGGCGTTGATGAGGTCGGGGTCGACGTCGACCTCGCGCGGGTACGGGCCCACGCCGAGGATCCCGTTCTCGGACTGGAGCACCACCGTCACCCCGGCCGGCAGGTAGTTGGGCACCAGCGTCGGCAGCCCGATGCCGAGGTTCACGTACTGGCCGTCCTGCAGCTCCTGCGCGACGCGGGCCGCGAGCTGCTCCCTGGTCAGTGCCATCAGGCCTGCTCCCCCTCCGGGCGGACCGTCCGCCGCTCGATCCGCTTGTCCGCGGTCTGCTCCGCCGTCAGCGGCACCACCCGCTGCACGAAGATGCCGGGCAGGTGCACCCGGTCCGGGTCCAGCTCCCCCGGCCCGACCAGCTGCTCCACCTCGGCGATGGTCACCCGCCCGGCCATCGCGGCCAGCGGGTTGAAGTTGCGGGCGCTCTCGTGGAAGACCAGGTTGCCGTGGCGGTCGCCGACGGCCGCCCGGACCAGCGCGAAGTCGGTCGTGATCGCCTCCTCGAGCACGTACTCCTTGTCGTCGAACACCCGCACGTCCTTCTTCGGCGAGGCCAGCGCGACCGACCCGTCCGCCGCGTACCGCCAGGGGAGCCCACCGTCGGCGACCTGGGTGCCGACGCCGGTCACCGTGTAGAACGCGGCGATGCCGGACCCACCCGCCCGCAGCCGCTCGGCCAGCGAGCCCTGCGGGGTGAGCTCCACCTCCAGCTCGCCGGAGAGGAACTGCCGCTCGAACTCCTTGTTCTCGCCGACGTAGGACGACGTCATCCGGGCGATCCGCTTGGCCCCGAGCAGCACGCCGAGACCCCAGCCGTCCACCCCGCAGTTGTTGGACACCGCGTGCAGCCCGGACACCCCCGCCTCGTACAGCGCCCGGATGAGCACCGAGGGGATGCCGCACAGGCCGAACCCGCCCACCGCGAGCGACGCGCCATAGCCCACATCGGCCACGGCGTCGGCCGCGGTCCAGCCGCTCTTGTCCAGGGTCATGTCCTGCCGGTCCTCTCCTGCTCGGGATCATGGCGAATCTAGCGCGCCGGGCCGCGGAGGAGGAGGATGCCCGAGACGGGCATGGCGGCGGGGCCTCGCCGGTCACACTGCACGGACTGATCGCAAGGGGACCAAAGACCCTCGTGTCCATGCCGTTCGCCACTGATCTTGAAAGTTGGTTGAACGCAACGATCAGGCAGCGAGGTCGTGCCCGCGGCCTTGGAGTCTCACTTTCAGGAGGACGGCGTGAACGGCTTGGTCATCGCCGGGGAGCGAGAAGTCCCGGCCGACCATCGAGCGCGAGACCGGTCACGGCCTCGCGGGCAGGAACCAGCTCGGCTCGGAACCACCGGCATCGCCAAGCCGAACCGGACACCTCAACGGCAGCCTCACCGAACCACCTCGGCCGACGAGCTGAGCAGGGTGAATCTCGGGCCGTCGCTCTCACTCTCAGTAGTCCAGGAGGAGCTGTGATCAATCAGCTGTGGGGCCCGCTGATCGACCTGGTCGGTGACGGCGGCTACAAGGCCCTGACGATCGGCGACTGGTTCGTGATGAAGTACGCCAACATCGTCATCTACGTCATCATCGCGGCCCTCTTCGTCGGCGGCATGTTCATCAACCTCCCCGAGCGGAAGAAGGAGTCGAAATGAGCAGCCACGCTCGGGCCCACGATCCGGTGACGGACACCGGCGATGAAGTCGCGTTCTCCTGGACCGAGCCGTCACCGTGGGTGCGCAGCCGGCTGGTCCGCAACTTCCCGCTCCGGCGGCTGCTGCCCGACGAGGAGCCGTCCTACGTCTCGTCCCTGCTGTACGTCATGGGGGTGCTCACCCTCGCCGCCCTGATCGTGGTGATCCTCAGTGGCGTGGTCCTCGCCCTGGGCGGCGTCCAGTGGTGGCAGACCAGCTCGGTCGGCGGGTTCATGAACAGCGTGCACTTCTGGGGGGTGCAGCTGTTCTTCCTGTTCATGGCCGTGCACGCGCTGTTCAACTTCTTCATCATGGCGTGGCGCGGCGGACGCGGGTTCACCTGGGTGACCGGCGTGCTCGCCTTCCTGCTGGCCATCGTGACGGCCTTCACCGGCTTCCTGATGATGACGAACTGGGACAGCCAGTACATCGCCCAGCAGGCCAAGGACGCCATGATCTCCATGGGCATCGGGTTTATCTGGAACGTGATGGACGTCGGCCAGCAGTTCACCCTGCACGTCGTCGTCACGGCCGGGATCCTCGGCTTCATCGTGCTGGTCCACCTGGGCCAGGTACGACGTCGCGGCGTCGTCCCACCGCCCGGCGAGGAGCACCTCGAGGTCGACGTGACCACCCTGCACGAGGCCGGCCAGGTCGGAGGTACCCACGCATGAGCAAGAAGCACCCCATCCGGGAGTGGACCGGACCGCAGCGGAAGTACGACCTGTTGTTCGAGGGAACGGTCGCCGTCGTCATCATCGCGGTGATCGCCGTGGCGGCGTCGATCCTGTTCGGTTCCGCGAACGGTGGACTCACCTACCCGGACGGCCCGCCGTCGAAGGCTGGATCGGCGTTCACCGCCAAGTACTGGGCGAACTCGCCGACCATCGACGACCAGGGCAAGGTCGACCCGAAGGGTGGACAACCCGACTTCGTCGCCACGGTCGTCGCCGAGCTGGACGGCTCCTCGGGCACCGCCGGCTACGGTCCGCCGTTCAACAAGACCTCAGGGGCCTCCCAGTCGATCGGGAAGGTCTCGCTCACCGGGATCGCGAACAGCATCTTCGGCCTGACCCAGCCGGTGAACAGCGCGAACGACTTCGTGCTGGCACCGCTGAGCCAGATCGTGGCCCCCTACGACCCGAAGGTGGCCGCGGCCGTCCAGCAGTACGAGTCCGCCGGAGGGAGCCTGCAGCCGGGCGTGGCCGCCGACCAGCTGGTCTCCGACCAGCAGGCGACTTGGCTGAAGAACTACACCGACGCGCTCGCCAAGGGTTCGGTCGAGAACGGCGTGATCACCGTCCCGGACGGCGACTACGGCCCGGTGGCCACGATCGTCCAGGCCGAGCTGAACATCGCGCTCAGCGGCGCGCTCGACAACTATTTCACCAGCGGCCCCAACCAGCTCAACACGAACCCGTTCAAGGCAACGATGTTCTACAGCGACGGGAGCGTGTGGAGCCAGGTCGCGGCCGGGCAGGGCCTCACCGGCGACCAGTGGGGCGTCATGAACGAGCTGTGGAACTACCCCGGCCAGTTCTGGCTGATCCTGTACGCGATCCCCTACCACATCCCGGCGATCGGCAGCTCTGCCGCCGCCGACCTCTGGGTCGGGACTCTGGTCGTGATCATCGGGATGCTCGTGCAGCTGTTGCTGCCCTGGATCCCAGGGCTCAGAGACATCCCACGGGTGATCCCGTTCTACCGGGTCATCTTCCGCAAGTACTACGCGGAGAACCGCAAGTCGACCTGAGCACGACGATGCCGGAGGCCGGTGGGGGATGGACCCCTCACCGGCCTCCGGCATCGTCAGGCCGGAGGCCGATCGAAGGTCAGCGGGGAACTCAGCGGGACAGCACGTCACGCAGCGCGTCGAGCACCGCCGGATCCTCGATCGTGGAGGGCACCGGCTCCTCGTGCCCGTCGGCGATGCCGCGCATCGCCTTGCGCAGGATCTTCCCCGAGCGGGTCTTGGGCAGCGCCGCCACCACGTCGATCTCGCGGAGCGCCGCAACGGCCCCGATCTGATCACGAACCGACTGGACCAGCTCGGCTCGCAGCCGCTCGTGGTCGACGACGACCCCGGCCTTGAGCACCACGAAGCCACGGGGCACCTGGCCCTTGAGCTCGTCGTGGACGCCGATGACGGCGCACTCGGCCACCGCGGGGTGTCCCGCGAGCACGGCCTCCATCGCCCCGGTCGACAGCCGGTGCCCGGCCACGTTGATGACGTCGTCGGTGCGCCCCATGACGAACAGGTAGCCGTCGGTGTCGACGAAGCCGCCGTCCCCGGTGAGGTACGCGCCGGGGAAGGCGGACAGGTAGCCGGCGACGTACCGCTCGTCGTCCCCCCACAGGGTGGGCAGGGTGCCCGGCGGCAGCGGCAGCCGGATCACGATGGCGCCCTCCACCCCCGGGGCGGCCGGGTTGCCGCCCGCGTCGACGACCTCCACCGCGTAGCCGGGCACGGGGACGGACGGCGACCCGGGCTTGATCGGCATCGGCTCCAGGCCGCGCAGGTTCGCCGCGATCGGCCACCCGGTCTCGGTCTGCCACCAGTTGTCGATGACCGGCACCCGCAGCATGTCGCTGGCCCAGTGGTAGGTGTCCGGGTCCAGCCGCTCCCCGGCCAGGAACAGGGTCCGGAACCCGGAGATGTCATGGCCGCTCAGCAGCTTGCCCTCAGGGTCGTCCCGCTTGATGGCCCGGATCGCCGTGGGGGCGGTGAACAGCGCCTTCACACCGTGGTCGGCGATGACCCTCCAGAAGGCGCCCGCGTCGGGCGTACCGACCGGCTTGCCCTCGTAGAGCACGCTGGTGGCGCCGGCGAGCAGCGGTGCGTAGACGATGTAGGAGTGGCCGACGACCCAGCCCACGTCCGACGCGGCCCACCACACGTCGCCCGGCTCGATGCCGTAGACGTTGCCCATCGACCACACGAGGGCGACCGCGTGGCCGCCGTTGTCGCGAACCACCCCCTTGGGCTTCCCGGTCGTGCCCGACGTGTACAGGATGTAGAGCGGGTCTGTCGCGTCGACCGTCACGCACTCGGCGGGCTGAGCGGACGCCATCGCCTCGGCCCAGTCGACGTCCCGCTCACCCGTCACGGCCAGCGCCTGCGGCCGCTGCAGGATCACGCAGCGAGACGGCTGGTGGGTGGCCAGCGCCAGGGCGGCGTCCAGCAGCGGCTTGTACTCGATGACCTTGCTGCCCTCGATGCCGCAGGACGCCGACACGACCACGGTGGGCTGCGCGTCGTCGATGCGCACGGCCAGCTCGTGCGGCGCGAACCCGCCGAAGACCACCGAGTGGACGGCGCCCAGCCGGGCGCAGGCCAGCATCGCGATGACGGCCTCCGGCACCATCGGCAGGTAGATCACCACCCGGTCCCCGACACCGACGCCCAGCCCGCGCAGCACCCCGGCGAACCGGGACACCTCGTCCAGCAGCTGCGCGTACGTGTAGGTCCGCTGCTGACCGGTGACCGGGCTGTCGTAGATCAGCGCGGCCTGGTCGGCGCGGCCGTCGCGGACATGGCGGTCGACGGCGTTGAAGCAGGTGTTCAGTCGGCCCCCGGCGAACCACCGGTAGAACGGTGGCCGGCTGTCGTCCAGCACTGTGGTCGGCTCGACGTCCCACTCGACCCCGGCGGCCGCCTCGCGCCAGAAGCCGGCCGGGTCGTGCATGCTCCGCTCGTACGCCTCGAGGTAGCGGCCCATGGCGTCTCCTGCATCCGCTCGCAGCGATGGTTCCCCGCACAGTAGCGACGACCTGGACGAGCGGGGGGCCGGAGCGGGGACAGCCGCGACGAGCGGACCCGCGCCGCGCCGAACGGCAAGTGGAACGGTCCGGCCCTACGCTGGCCCGGTGGCCGGTCCGATCGCGCTGGTGGGCTCCGGGGAGTACCTCCCGGTCATGCTCGAGGTGGAGCGTGCGCTGCTGGGGGGCCGACCCCCCGTCTACGTGCAGATCCCCACGGCGGCCGCACCCGAGGGCCAGGCGACGCTCGACCGGTGGATCGGGCTGGGCCGGGCCCAGGCCCAGCGGCTGGGTGTGCGCGCTGTCCCTGTGGTGGCGCGCGACCGCGCTGAGGCCGACGACCCCGAGCTGGCCTCGGCCGTGGCCGGCGCCGGTCTGGTCTACCTCTCCGGCGGCAACCCGGGGTTCCTCGCCGACGCGCTGCGCGGCACCCGGCTGTGGGCAGCCGTCGAGCAGGCCTGGCGCGACGGCGCGGCGCTCGCCGGCTGCAGCGCCGGGGCGATGGCGCTGACCTCCTGGGTGCCGGACTTTTGGCACCCAGGAGGCTCCGACCGCGAGGGGCTGGGGGTGGTCCCCCAGCTGCGGGTGATCCCGCACTTCGACCGGTTCCTGGGCCGGATGCCGGACCTGCTCACCCGGCCGTTCCTTCGACACTCGGACGGGTCGACCCTGCTCGGCATCGACGAGGACACCGCGCTGGTCGGCGGCCCCGAGGAGTTCGAGGTCCAGGGCCGGCAGTCGGTGTGGGTGCTGGGCGAGGGCAGCCGCCGCGAGCTGCCGGTGGGCAGCCGGGTCAGCTTCCCACTCGACGCCACGGCCCGGGGATGAACCGCGGGGTCACCGCCGCGTAGGCCGGGTAGCCCGGATAGTGCGCGGCCAGCATCGACTCCTCCCAACGCGCCTTGCCGTTGAACAGCAGCACCAGGGCCACGAAGGCCACCACCGACCACGGGTTGCCCGTCTGGGCCGCCGTCGCGGCGGCCCAGACCATCAGCCCGCCGTAGATCGGGTGGCGGGCGAACCGGAACGACCCACCGGTGCGCAGCACCCCGCGGGAGACCGGTGCCGGGTGAGCCGTCAACGAGCGGCCGAGGTCGAGCAGCCCCCACGCCGCCAGGCCCAGGCCGACCGCCTGGACGACGCGGAGCAGCAGCCGCGCCCACTCCGGCACCGACCAGGCCGAGCCGCCCGGCAGGAGGACGAGGGCGGCGAGCAGGGCGAGCTGGACGGCCACCAGCGCCCAGCCCACCAGTCGTCGACGGTCCACGGCTCGACTATCCCCCGACGCCCATGGTGTCGAGCACCCAGGCGAAGATCTCGGCCTCGTAGGACAGGTGGCCGAACCGGCCGGACGGGCCGGCGTGGGCGCCGGCCCCCATCTCGCACCGGAACAGCACCGAGTCGTCCACCGAGCCGGTCCCCCGCAGCCGGGCCACCCACTTGGCCGGCTCCCAGACCATCACCCTCGGGTCATGGAGGGCGCCGGTGACGAGCAGCCGCGGGCGCCCCTCGAGGTCCGGGATGTTGTCGTACGGCGAGTAGGCCAGCATCCAGCCGAACTCCTCGGGACGCCGCGGGTCGCCCCACTCGGTCCACTCCTGAGGGGTCAACGGGATGGTCGCGTCGAGCATGGTGGTCACGACGTCGACGAAGGGCACCTCGGCCACGACCCCGCGCCACCGCCGTGGCACCTGGCTGTAGACGGCACCCATGAGCAAGCCGCCCGCGGACAGCCCACGAGCGACGATCCGCGAGCCGTCCACCAGGCCGTCGGCCAGCCCGTCCGCGACGTCCACGAAGTCGTTGAAGGTGTTCTGCTTGTGGGCCAGCCGACCGTTCTCGTACCAGCGCCGGCCCATCTCGCCACCGCCACGGATGTGGGCGTGCGCGAAGACCACCCCCTGGTCCAGCAGCGCCGGCAGCGCCGGGTCGAAGGCGGGCTCCTCGCTGTACTCGTAGGAGCCGTACCCGTACAGCAGGCAGGGCGCGGTCCCGTCCAGGGGGACGTCGGCGCGGCGCGCGACGGTCACCGGGACCAGCTGGCCGTCCCTCGCCGGCAGTCGCAGCCGCGAGCTGACGTAGGCCGCGGGGTCGTAGCCCGGGACGGCCTCGCGGTGCCGCAGCTCACGGGCCCCCGTGTGCAGGTCGACGGCGTACCGGGTGGTCGGCTCGGTGTACGAGCCCACCGCGACCAGCACCTCCTCGGTGGCGAACTCCTCGTTGTGGTCCAGCTCGATGGTGCCGCCCTCGAGCCCGGGGCCGACGTCGATCGCCTGCTCAAGGCCCTCCCGGGGCACGATACGCAGCACCGGGTACCCGTCCCGTCGCAGGCTCAGCACGAGGTGCCCGGCGAACACGTCCACCGAGACCAGCCGCTCCTCGGGATGCTCGGCCACGACCTCCTCCCAGCGCGCCCGGCCGGGGGTCGCCACCGCGGTCCGCATCAGCCGGAACTCCGAGGCGCCGTCGTTGGTGACGACCAGCAGCACGTCGCCGTCCGGGCGCGGCGCGTGCGCGACCCGGTACTCCACGCCCGGCCGGCGCGGCTCGACGACCACCGGAGGCTGGTCGGGCCGGTCCGCCGGCACCAGCCACACCTCGGTGCTCTCCCTGGCGACGGCGTCGATGACGACCAGGCCACCGGAGCGGCTGGCCGACACGGTGACCTCGAACCGGTCGTCGTCCTCCTGGTACACCAGCCGGTCGGCCGCGGCCCCGGTGCCGAGCCGGTGCCGCCACACCTGGTAGGGGCGGTAGGCCTCGTCGTGCACCGTGTAGAAGAAGGTGCCGGAGTCGGCCGACCAGGCACCGCCGTAGTAGCTGCGGGCGATGCGGTCCGGCAGGTCGGCGCCCGTGGTCAGGTCGCGGAAGGCCAGCTCGTAGACCTCGTCGCCGGTCCGGTCGAGGGAGTAGGCGAGCAGCCGGGAGTCCGGGCTCACCTCGCGCACCCCGAGCGAGAAGTAGTCGGCCCCATCAGCCAGCTCATTCTCGTCCAGGAGCACCTGGACCGAAGGATTTCCGGCCGGTTCACGTAGAAACTGTGTGTATTCCTTCCCAGGAACCGTGCGGGTGTAGTAGACAAAGCCCCCGTGCATCCATCTGGCCGACTCGTCAGCTGGGGCGATGAGGCGAGACATTCGGCCGAACAGCTGCTGGCGGAGAGGCCCCGTATGCTCCACCCGCGCGCCGTAGTAGGCGCGCTCGGCAGCAAGGTAGGCCAGGGTCTCGTCCTTGGCGATGTCCCGCAGACCGGCGTAGTCGTCCACCCGACGCTCGCCGTGCAGCTCGTGGGCGGTCGGTCCCACCGGGGCGATCGGCGGGCGGG
>DATCDE010000015.1 GCA_036510875.1 Actinomycetes bacterium | reverse complement strand
CGGGGCGAAGCCCAGTGCCCGCAGCACCTCGAGGACGGCCTCCACCGGCGCCTGCGCCACCAGCACGGTCGGCGCCAGCCGGCGCAGCCGCAGCTCGCCGGCCTTGCGCTGGGCGAGCAGCTCGGTGAGCACGGCGTCGTCGTCGCAGCGCACGTACGCCGACGCCACGCCCACCCGGATCCGCCCGTGCCGGCGGGCGACGTCGTCGACGAGGTAGGACAGCGGCTGCGGCACCGGGGTGCGCGAGTGGGTCGCCAGGACGGCGTGCAGGTCGGCCGCGGCGCGCCCGGCGTCCAGGGCCCGGCGCACCGAGGACTCGGAGAACCGGTACACGGTGGCCCCGCCGGTGCTCTCCACGTCGGCCATCAGGGCCAGCGCCTGCGCCAGGTCGCTGACCAGGGGGCCGGGGGCCACCGCCGTGAGGTCGGCCTGCAGCAGCACGTGGTCCAGCGGCAGCGGCAGCAGCGGCCCCAGCGCGTCCCGAACGGCGGCCGGGTCGTCGGCCAGCAGCGCCCGGCCGGGACCGGACAGCGCCCCCCGCCCGGTCACGCCGAGCTGCTCGGACTCGCGCAGGAACCCCGCCACCAGCTCGGCACGCAGCCGGGACGGGCGGCGGGGCCGGCGCCAGGCCAGCACCGCGTCGAGGTCGGCCGAGCCGACCGGCGTTCCCGGGGCCGCGGCCGACAGCACGGCGAGCATCCCGCGCCGCACCTCGGGCGCCAGCGCGCGGTCCAGGTCCGGTCCGAGCGCGGCCAGCGCCTTGTCCTTGGCGTCCCGGCTGCCGACCAGGGCCGGCACCCGGGTGGTGTCCCGCCAGGCCGAGGCCAGCGCCACCCAGCGTCCGGTGGTCTCGTCGGCCCGCCACAGGTCGTAGGCGGGGGTGGGCAGCCACACCGGGTCGGCGTCCGAGCTGGGGCCGAGCAGCCCGGTGGCGTAGGCGGTCTCGACCACGAGGGCGGCGAGCGGCTCATCGCCGTCCAGCACGGTGGCCGCCCGGCGCAGCTCGCGGACGCCGAGCCCCCCGGCGCGCAGCACCGGGGGCGGGTCCACCCCCCAGGCGTCGAGCAGGCTCTCGACGGCGCGGACGAAGCCGAACGCCTGGGCGCCCGCGGTGCGGTCCACCTGAGCCAGGTCGTGGGCCGCGGCCGTGAGGGGCTCCGGCGCGGCCGTCTGTGCCCGGTCGAAGGCGCGCCCGCCGCGCAGGTGCAGCGCGACCTCGCGGGGGAGCGCGACCGTGCCGCGGTCGGTGGGCAGCAGCAGGCCGCGGGCCAGCAGCCACTCGAGCGGGGACACCGCCGAGGCCACCCGCACCGGCCGGTCGGCGTTGGGGACCGAGCCGTACGCGGTGCCCCACAACAGGTGATCGAGGACCTCGGCCGCGGCCGCCGGTGCGTCGGCCAGCACGGCGTCGAGGGTGGCCGGGTCGCTGAGGTGCGCGTCGAGCCCGGCCAGGGTCTCCGCCAGGGTGGTGCCCGTGGGCAGGCCGAGGTCCTCGGTCAAGGTCTGCAGCCGGGCGGCCGGCTGCGCGGCGAGCAGCACGTCCAGCGGCGGTCCGAGCCCGCCCGCGCTGGCGCCGAGGGCGTCGCGGACGGCGGTCAGCGGATGGACGGCGCCGTCCGGCGTACCGTCCGCCCAGATCAGGCCCCAGCGGGCCAGGGTCCGCAGCGCCGCATCGACCTGCTCGGCGTCCGCACCGGGCAGCCGGGCGACCAGCCGGGTGACACCGGCCGGCGCGGCGTCCAGGCACAGGGCCTCGAGGACCTGCAGGTGGAACCGGTCCAGGTGGTCCAGCGCCCTGGCCACCGACGGGCCGGACGACGCCCGCGCGGCCAGCTGGGCCAGGTCGGCGGGCACCGGGTTGAGCAGGTCCGGGCGCGCGGTCACCAGCGCGGCGAGGTCGTCGTCGGACGAGGCCCGCAGCGCCTCCGCGAAGCTGCGCGGCTGGCTGCCCATCCGAGCGAGCCTAGGCGATGGACGGTGACCACGTGGGACGGCGCCGCACCGGACGGCGGGCCGCCCGCGGCGCCAGACATTACGCTTCCCGGATGCACCAGTTGAGCGAGCAGCCGTCGTCGGGCCCGGTCGAGCCCCTCGTCGTCGGGTTCGACCTCGACATGACGCTGATCGACAGCCGCCCCGGCATCCACGCCGTCTTCACCGCCTTGGCGGCCGAGACGGGGGCGCCCATCGACGCCGACGCGGTCGTCACCCGGCTCGGCCCCCCGCTGGACGAGGAGCTGGCCCGCTGGTTCCCGGCCGACCGGGTCGCCCCCATGGCCGACCGGTTCCGGGAGCTCTACCCCGACCTGGCCGTCGAGCCGACCCCCGCGCTGCCCGGCGCCGCCGAGGCGCTGGCCGCCGTGCACCGGCACACCGGCCGCTCCGTCGTGATCACCGCCAAGTACGAGCCGAACGCCCGGCTGCACCTGGACCACCTCGAGCTGCGCCCGGACGCCGTGGTCGGCTGGCGCTGGGGCGACGGCAAGGCGGCCGCACTGGTCGAGCACGCGGCCGCCGTCTACGTGGGCGACCACGCGGCGGACATGCGTGCCGCCGTCTCCGCGGGCGTAGTCGGAGTGGGCGTGGCGACCGGCCCGGTGGACGCCGACGAGCTGCGCGCGGCCGGCGCCACCGTCGTCCTCGAGGACCTCAGCGGCTTCCCCGAGTGGCTGGACGAGTTCGTTCTGCAGCGGCGGCTGGTCGACCTGCGCCGCCGGCTGGACGATCTCGGCTCGGTGCTGGTGGCCTTCTCCGGCGGGGCCGACTCGGCGTTCCTGCTGGCCGCCGCGGTGGAGTCGCTGGGGCCGTTCCAGGTGGTCGCCGCCACGGCGGTCTCCCACTCGCTGGCCAGCGGCGAGCTGGACGACGCGAAGGCCTTCGCCGAGGCGCTGGGCGTGCGGCACCTGAGCCCGCGCACCTACGAGCTGGCCCGGGACGGCTACCGCGCCAACGGCGGCGACCGCTGCTACTTCTGCAAGGCCGAGCTGATCGAGGTGCTCCGCCCGGTCGCCGCCAGTCTGTCGATCAAGCACATCGTCACCGGCACCAACGCGGACGACGTCGTCGCGGGCTTCCGCCCCGGCATCCGCGCGGCGGCCGAGCGCGGCGCCCTCACCCCGCTGCTGGACGCCGGCCTGACCAAGGCCCAGGTGCGCGAGGCGTCCCGCCGGATGGGCCTGCCCACCTGGGACAAGCCGGCCGCGGCCTGCCTGTCCAGCCGGATCGCGTTCGGGCTGGAGATCAGCCGGGACCGGCTGGAGCGGGTGGACCGGGCCGAGGCCGGCGTCCGGGCGGCGCTGAAGGACGCCGGGATCGAGGTGCGCAACCTGCGGGTGCGCGACCTGGGCGACCACGCCCGGCTCGAGGTCGACCCGGACGTCGTGGAGTGGGTGGCCCTGTGCGAGGAGGCCAGCGACGCCGTGCTGGCGGCCGGCTTCGCCTCGGTCGAGCTGGACGAGCGGGGCTTCCGCTCCGGCTCCCTCAACGAGCAGCTGGTCGAGCCCGAGCGCTACCGCTGACCGCGCCGCGCCCGCGCGGCCACGACCAGCCCGCCCAGCGCGATGCCCATGCCCAGCGGTGCCAGCATCGACAGGTAGTAGAACTCCACCGGCAGCCGGGCGGTGCCCACAAGCAGCGGGACGACGGTCACCAGGATCGCCACCACCCCGACCGCGAACACGACCCCGCCCACGCGGACCCACCGGTCGCCTGGCCGCTGCTCATCCGTCCGCTTGCGCACCCAGGCAGGGTACGCACCACCTCGGCGAACCGATCCGACTACCCTGGTGGGGCGGTTGCGTCCGACGCGCCGTCCCGCTCAGACACCCCGCAACCGAACGAGGTCGAACGTGCCTACCGGCAAGGTCAAATGGTACGACTCCGACAAGGGCTTCGGCTTCCTGTCCCGTGACGACGGCGGCGACGTCTTCGTGCCCAAGAGCGCCCTGCCGGACGACGTGACGACGCTGAAGGCCGGTACCCGCGTCGAGTTCGGCGTGGCCGAGGGCCGGCGCGGCGAGCAGGCTCTGTCGGTGCGGCTGCTGGACCCGCTGCCGAGTGTGGCCAAGGCCAAGCGCAAGCCGGCCGAGGACACCGCCGTGATCGTCGAGGACCTCATCCGGCTGCTCGACCAGGTCGGCAACGACCTGCGCCGGGGCCGCTACCCCTCGCCGGCCGAGGGCCGCCAGGTGGCCTCGCTGCTGCGCGCGGTCGCCGACGAGCTGCAGGGCTGAGCCACCGCCCACGGGCCGCCCAACGCTGCGTGGCTCAGGACCTGCGGGTCAGCTCGAACAGCCAGACCCCGCGCAGCTGCTGGCCGCCCTGGCCGAGGGCGAGCACCCGCAGCTGCAGCGGCTGGGCGAGGTCGGACTCGCTCAGCGCGAACCGGTAGTACGTCGTCGTCAGCGGCTGCGCGGTGAGCCGCTGGTTGCCGATCGTCGGGTACCAGCCGTCCTTGGCCACGACGGTGTCGACGCTGATGCCGATGGTCTGCCCCGGCAGCACCGAGAGGGTCGGCACGGCCGTGCCGCCGGCCACGCACGAGGACAGGTTGACGGTCTGGGCGGCATCGCTGGACCAGCACCGGGCCTCGGCCCGGTCGGAGGAGCTGCCGGACCACACCGTGACGGCGGGCGCGGGCTTCTCGCAGCCGCTGAGGCTGAGCGCGGCAGCAGCCAGCATCCCGGCGACGACCGCCGTGCGGCGCTTGGTCATGGGTGGTCTCCCCGCAGTTCGATCGATGGGATGAGGCTATCGTCAGTGCCCATGACCCCTGAGACCCGCACCCGCACCGTCGCGGCCGACAAGACCTGCGTGGACGCCGTCGAGGAGGCCCGTGCGGCCGCGGTCGCCATGGCCGGCGAGGCATGGGTGGGGGAGCACCTCGGCTTCGAGCTCGAGGAGGAGCGGGTCGGCACCCACCGGTTCGCCTCGCGGCAGCCGGGCTACCGCGGCTGGCACTGGGCGGTCACCGTGGCGCGGGCCAGCCGTGCCAAGGTCGCCACGGTGGACGAGGTCTGCCTGCTGCCCGGCGGCGAGGCCCTGCTGGCGCCGGCCTGGGTCCCCTACGAGCAGCGGCTGCAGCCCGGCGACCTCGGCGTCGGCGACGTGCTGCCGACCGCCCCCGACGACCCGCGGCTGGAGCCCGGCTACACCGGCCTGGGTGGCAGCCACAACGGCGAGCCGGACGACGAGCGCGAGACCGCCCGCGAGCTCGGGCTGGGCCGCGAGCGGGTGCTCTCCCTCATCGGCATCGACGACGCGGCCGACCGCTGGCTGAACGGGCCGGGCGGACCGCGCGCCCCGATCGCCGAGGCCGCCCCGGCGCACTGCGCCACCTGCGGGTTCCTCGTGCGGGTGGCCGGGCTGCTCGGCCAGGCCTTCGGGGTCTGCGCCAACGAGTACGCCCCGAGCGACGGCCGGGCAGTGACCTTCGACCACGGGTGCGGGGCCCACTCGCAGGTGGCGGTGGCCTCGCTGGCGAACATGGCGTCCGGGCACGTCATCGACGAGGTGGGCTACGACGAGCTCGGCCAGCGCTGACCCGTTCGGTACCGCGGCCCTGCGCCGCGCCGTGCTGTCCGGGTGGGCCGCCGCGCCGGCCCGCTTCCGTGAGGACGCCAACGCCGAGGAGGACGCCGCCCTGGGCGGCTACCGGGACCGGCTGGTCATCGAGCTGGCGCAGAACGCCGCGGACGCCGCCGCCGAATCCGGCGGCCGGCTGCTGCTGCGGCTGGACGGCGAGCAGCTGACCGCAGCGAACACCGGGCGGCCGCTGGACGCCGACGGCGTGCAGGCGCTGTCCACCCTGCGGGCCTCGGCCAAGCGCGACGACCTCGGGTCGGTGGGCCGGTTCGGGGTGGGCTTCGCCGCGGTGCTCGCGGTCACCGACGAGCCGCTCGTGGCCTCGAGGACCGGGGCGGTCGGCTGGTCGGCCGCACGGACCCGGGAGGAGGTCGGGCAGGTCCCGGCGCTGGCCGAGGAGCTGGCCCGTCGCGCCGGGCAGGTGCCGGTGCTGCGGCTGCCCTACCCGAGTGACGCCGAGCCGCCGCCGGGGTTCGACACGGTCGTCGTGCTGCCGCTGCGGGCCGGCGCCCGGCGGGCGGCCGAGCGGTTGCTCGACGAGGTGGACGCGGGCCTGCTGCTCATGCTGCCGGCCCTGGCCGAGGTGGCCGTCGAGGTCGACGGGGTGCGCCGGTCGTTCCGAGCCGCTGACCTCGACGTGCGCTCGGTCGAGGCCACCGGCCGGCTGGACCCGCAGCTGCTCGCGGACCGGCCCACCGAGGAGCGGGCCGCCCGGCAGTGGTGGGTCCGCTGGGCCGCCCCGCTGCCGGCCGGGACGCTGCCGGTGCTGCACGCCCCCACCCCGACCGACGAGCCGCTCGACCTGCCGGCCCTGCTGCTCGGCTCGTTCCCGCTGGCCCCCGACCGGCGGCACGTGGCGCCCGGCCCGCTGCGCGACTTCCTGGTGGCGCGGGCCGCGGACGCCTATGCCGAGCTGGTCGCCGAGGTGACCGGCCCGGACGCCGTGCTGGCCCTGGTGCCCGGCCCGGTGGGCGCCGGTCCGCTCGACGCCGAGCTGCGGCGGGCCATCGTCGAGCGGCTCGCGGACGCCCCGGTGCTGCCGGGCGGGCGGCGACCCTGCGACGCCGTCGCGGTGGACGGGCTGCCCGAGGCGGCCTACCCGGCGCTCGCTGAGGTGCTCCCCGGCCTGCTGCCGCCGCAGTGGGCCGGACGCCGCGAGCTGGACCGGCTGGGCGTGCGCCGGATCCGGCTGGCCGACCTGGTCGACGACCTGGCCGCGCTGGACCGGCCGCCGTCGTGGTGGCAGGCGGTGTACGAGGGGCTGGCCGGCGCCGAGCGGGAGGCGCTGTCCGGCCTGCCGGTGCCGCTGGCCGACGGCCGGCTGGTGCGCGGCCCGCGCGGGGTGGTCCTGGACGCCGCCCCCGAGCTGGCCGCGCTGGGCCTGCGGGTGGTGCACCCGCAGGCGGCGCACCCGCTGCTGGAACGGTTGGGCGCGCTGCCGGCCCGCCCCGAGGTGCTGCTCGACCTGCCCGCCGTCCGGGCGGCCGTGGCCGCCTCCCTGGACGCCGACGACCCCGAGCGGGTGGCCGCGGCCGTGCTCGGGCTGGTCGCCGACGGGGCGGCCCGGCCCGGCGAGCGGCCGTGGCTGGCCGAGCTGGCGGTGCCAGACGACGAGGGCGGCTGGTCGGCCGCCGGCGAGCTGCTGCTGCCGGACGCGCCGCTGGCCCAGGTGCTCACGCCCGACGCCCTGGGCGTCGTCGACCCGGCCTGGGTGGACCGGTTCGGTGCCACGGCCCTGGCAGCGGTCGGCTGCCTGTCCACGTTCGCCCTGGTGGTCGACCCGGACCTGCCGCTGGCCACCACCGACCACGACCTGGACGCCGAGGACGAGTGGGCCGACGCCCTGCTGGACGACGTGTCCGACGACCTGCTGGAGGATCGGCCCGACGACCGGCCCGGGCTGGACGTCCCGCCCGTGGTGGCCGAGTTCGTCGCCGTCCGCGACCTCGACCTGGTCGACCCGGACCGCTGGCCGCAGGCGCTGCGACTGCTCGCGGGCGACCCCGGTCTGCGCGCCGCGGTGGTCACCCCGGTCCGGCTGCGCCTCGCGGACGGCCGGTCGGTCGACCGGCGGTCGTACACCGCGTGGTGGCTGGCCCGCTACGCCCGGCTGGACGGGCAGCCGCCCAGCCGGCTGCGTGCCCCCGGGTCGGACCCGGCGCTGGGCGCCCTGCTGGCGGAGGCTCCCGACCTGGGCCTCGACGCCGACTTCCTCGCGGCGATCGGCATGGCCACCCGGCTCACCGACGTGGTGGCCGCACCGATGCTGCTGCCCCTGGTCCGGGCCGGCTCCCGGCCGGGCCCGGGGCTGCGCCCGGACGGCGAGGGGTCCGAGCTGCCGGTGCCCGGCGTCGCAGCCCGGGTGCTCGCCGGCGCCCCGGCGACCTACCGGGAGCACGACGACCTGCGGGTGGCCGGAGTGCCCTGCGACTGGTGGGTGGACGACGACGGCACCGTGCACGCCGCGACGGTCGAGGGGCTGGCCCGCGGGCTGGCCTGGGCCGCCGACCGCTGGGAGCGCCGGCTGCTGCTGGCCGCCGTCCTGGCCGAGCC
>DATCDE010000014.1 GCA_036510875.1 Actinomycetes bacterium | reverse complement strand
CGACCTCATCGCCCGACCCGACCCCCGGCCCACGCGACCGTCCCCTCCTGTCAGCCGTGGCCACCCACCCAGTCTCGAACGCCTGCCCGCAGGACGCCCCTGGCGCAAAGACCCGCCCCCGCACTCCGGTTAGATGGATAGGCCGAAGCGATTGATGCAAAACACTATTTCCACCGCACCCAGATCGGACGGCGTGGAAGACCGTGTCGGGACCTTCTGCGCGGCAGGAACGGGTAGGGGTCGGGCGTGCCTAGTCCCTTGCTGGTCGCAGTCGCCTGGGTGGCGATTGCGTTGGGGGTCGGTTGCGCGGTGGAGATCGTCTACGACATGTACGGTCGCGGCTTTCGACAGCGGATGACGATCATGGAAGCGGTGTGGCCGGTCACTGCCCTATACCTCGGCCCGGTCGCGACCTGGGGGTACCGGAGGTTCGGGCGTCCGATGAGCGGGCGGTGGCAACGCGACCACGACGTTGACACGGCCCCGGACAGGCCGGCCTGGGCGACCACGGCGGTCGGCGTCAGCCACTGCGGAGCGGGCTGCACCCTCGGTGACATCGGTGCGGAATTTGCTGTTTTCGCCCTCGGGCTGACGGTGGCGGGCACGGCGTTGTGGGCGGAGATGCTCAGCGACTTCACTGTCGCACTGGCGCTGGGCATCGTGTTTCAGTACTTCGCGATCGCTCCGATGCGGGGCCTGGGTCTGCGTAGTGGTCTGGCCCAGGCGGCGAAGGTGGACGTGCTGAGCCTGGTCAGCTTCGAGATCGGGCTGTTCGCGTGGATGGCGTTGATGTGGTTCGTGTTCTTCCCCGACCCGCACCTGAGCCCGCTCTCGCCGGTGTACTGGCTCTTCATGCAGATCGGGATGATCATCGGGTTTGCTACCGCCTGGCCCACCAACGCGTGGCTCATCCGACGCGGCATCAAAGAGCCCATGTGACACTGGCGACGCGTCCCCCGAACATCGGTCGTCGCAGCCACCTGCGGTGGTCGGGCGGATCCTTGACCCAAGGCTCGCGCCGACGGCGTCCACGACCGCGGATGCGGGCAGCGGCCCCCGTAGGTTCGGAGGGCATCGGCCAGTACCTTCCGGCGCCTCGAGGCCCCGCCGGGGCCAACGCATCGTCTCCGCACCAGTCGGCCGCGGGATAGCCCCGCATCAACTCGTCGATCGAGCTGGCTGGACTCCGGCACCGCTGGCCGCAGTTAGTCGACTCACGGAAGCTCATCGACTGTGGTCGGCACTGGTCAGCCGGCCGGATGGGTCTCTGCCGCTTCGGCTGGGGGGTTCGGCCGGGTGGACGTGGGTGTCCCCGAGCGGTCGCTGGAGAAGCTCGCGGTAGGCGTCCCGGGCGGGGTCGACGAGCACCGGTGGTGCCGCCACCAGGGTGTTGGAGAGTCTGGCCGCGGCCAGGGTGCGGTTCTCGCTGAGGAGATCCCGGGGCAGCGTGGCACCGGTGACGTACAGGTCGCCAGTGGCGGCGATCCGGTCGAGGGTGGCGGCGTTCCACATGGCGAGGTCGGGCAGGGTGCGGGTGCCGGCGAGCAGCACGGGCAGGGTGCGGATCGCCGGGGCGGCGGTGCGGGGGTCGGTCAGGGTGATGAGCAGGTCGCGGATGGCGTGGATGTCGGCGCGGACGCCGAGCAGCGCCGGGGTGGGGGTGCGCAGCGCGGCGAGCTCGGCGCGGACCTGCCGCCAGCCGGTGGCCTGCCGGGCCAGCGCGGCGGCTTGGCGTTGCCAGGGCTGCGCCGGTCTGCCCTGGGCGGTGTCGACGTGGGCGGCCCGGTGCAGGGTGGCGCCGGTGGCTTCGGTGAGCAGCACCGCGGCGGTGGCGTAGTCGGCGAGGGTCTTGGCGATAGCCCCGGCCCGAGGCAGCGCCCGGACGTCGGTGGCGGACTGCGCGGCAAGCTCGGCGTGAGGCAGCAGGTTCTCCAGTCGGGTCCAGTCCGCACCGGCGTCGACGGCGCGGCGGGCCAGCAGTGGCGCGGCGCCGGCGAGCGGCCCGGCGAGGGCGG
>DATCDE010000013.1 GCA_036510875.1 Actinomycetes bacterium | reverse complement strand
ATACGTCGTCCTCACCCTGACAAGTCAGAGGCGGCCGGCAGCCTTGAGCGCGAGGTAGGCGTCGGCCAGCCGCGGTGGCAGCCGCTCGGGCGGCGCGTCGACCACCTCGACGCCGAGGCTGGCCAGCCGGGCCGCGACCCGGGCCCGGTCCAGCTGGGTCCGTTCGGCGGCGGCCGCGCCGTAGGCCGCCTCGGCGTCCCCGCGGCCGCGCGCCAGCTCGCCCACCCGCGGGTCGGCCACCGACGCGAGCAGCACCCGGTGCCGGGCGGTCAGCCGCGGCAGCACCGGCAGCAGGCCGTTCTCCACGGGCGCCGGGTCCAGCGCGGTGAGCAGGACGACGAGCGAGCGCCGGGGCGCTCGGGTGAGGACCTCGGCGGCCACCGACCGCCAGTCCGGCTCGACCAGCCGCGCCTCGAGGGGTGCCATCGCGGTGACCAGCGCCGGCAGCAGCTCGGACGCCGTCCGGCCCTGCACCGCGGCCCGCACCACGCGGTCGTGGACCAGCAGGTCCACCCGGTCGCCGGCCCGCGAGGCGAGCGCGGCCAACAGCAGAGCGGCGTCCATCGCGGCGTCCAGCCGGGGCGCGTCGCCGACCCGGCCGGCCGCGGTCCGCCCCGCGTCGAGGACGAGCAGCAGGTGCCGGTCGCGCTCCGGCCGCCAGGTCCGCACCATGACGTCGCCGGCACGCGCCGAGGCCCGCCAGTCGATCGAGCGGACGTCGTCCCCCTCGACGTACTCCCGCAGCGAGTCGAACTCGGTGCCCTGTCCGCGGACCAGGACCGGGGTCCGGCCCTCGAGGTCGCGCAGCCGGGCCAGCCGCGACGGCAGGTACCGGCGGGACAGGAACGGCGGCAGTGCGCGCAGCGTCCACGGCAGCGCGTGCGAGCCCTGCCGGGCGGCCAGGCCGAGCGGCCCGACCGAGCGCACGGTCACCCGGTCGGCCATCCGGTCGCCGCGCCGGGTCGGCACCAGCGTGGTGGTCACCCGCCGGGCCTGCCGCGGCGGCACGTCCAGCCGGTACCGCTGAGCAACGGCCCCTGCGGACGGCGGCCAGGCGTCGCGCACCCACCCGTGCACCCGGCGCCCTTCCGGGTTGGCCACGGTCAGCGTGACCGTGGCGGGCTCACCCAGCCGCACCGCCCGGTCGCCGCTCCGGGCCAGCTGCAGCCCGCGCACCGACCCGGCCAGCACCAGGTCGGCCACGACGAGCACCAGCAGCACCAGGTCGAAGGCCAGCACCCCGGCCCAGGAGCCGAGCACGGCGACGACCGGCACCCCGAGGAGGGCCAGCAGGCCGAGCCGGCCGGTCAGCGCCATGCCGCCAGCACCCTCAGCGGGGTACCGGGACGGTGGCCAGCACTCCGTCGAGGACGGCGTCCACGGTCACGCCCTCGAGCTCGGCCTCCGGGCGCAGCTGCACCCGGTGCCGCAGCGCCGGCCGGGCCAGCGCCTTGACGTCGTCCGGGGTGACGTAGCCGCGGCTGGACAGCCAGGCCCAGGCCCGGGCCGAGGCCAGCAGGGCGGTGGCGCCGCGGGGGGAGACGCCCAGCCGCACGGACGGCGCGGCGCGGGTGGCCCTGGCCACGTCGACGATGTACCCAAGCACCTCCGGCGTGACGGCGACGGTGGCCACCGCGGCCCGGCCCGCGGCCAGCTCGGCCGGCCCCGCGACCGGGCGGAGCGCCGAGAGGTCCCGCGGGTCGAAGCCGGACGCATGCCGCTGCAGCACCGCGATCTCGTCCTCCCGCGCCGGCACGTTGACCGAGAGCTTGAGCAGGAACCGGTCGATCTGGGCCTCGGGCAGCGCGTACGTGCCCTCGTACTCGATCGGGTTCTGGGTCGCGGCCACGAGGAACGGGTCGGGCAGCGGGCGGGGCCGGCCGTCGACGCTGACCTGCCGCTCCTCCATCGACTCCAGCAGGGCGGCCTGGGTCTTCGGCGGGGTGCGGTTGATCTCGTCGGCGAGCAGCAGGTTGGTGAACACCGGGCCCTGCTTGAAGGAGAACTCCGCGGTGCGCGCGTCGTAGACGAGCGACCCGGTCACGTCGCCGGGCATCAGGTCGGGGGTGAACTGCAGCCGCCGGGTGGACACGGCCAGGGACGCCGCCAGCGCGCGGACCAGCAGCGTCTTCGCCGTGCCGGGCACCCCCTCGAGCAGCACGTGGCCGCGGCAGAGCAGCGCGATGACCAGCCCGGTGACGACGGCGTCCTGGCCGACCACGGCCTTGCCCACCTCGGCGCGCAGCGCGGTGAGCGCGGCGCGGGCCGTGTCGGCGTCGCCCGCCGGCCCGGGCGGCTGCAGGGGGAACTCGGTCACAGGCTGCGCACCGTCCTCTCCAGGGCGTCCAGGTCGTCGGCCAGCCGGGCGAGGGCGGCGTCGTCGCGTGGGGCCGCACCGTACAGCAGGGCGGCCACGTCCGCCTCGGGCCGACCGCTGCGCGCGGCCACGGCCGCGGCGACCTCGACCGCTTCCGCGGTGCGGGGCAGCCCCAGTGCCGGCCGGAGCCGCTGCACCGCGGCGGCCCGCAGGGTGGCGGCGGCCCGGTCCCGGGCCCCGGCCCGCCGGTACAGCCGGGCTCGGCCCTCAGTGGTCTCGGCGGCCCGGACGACGACCGGCAGCGGCTCGGCCACGATCCGGCCGAGCCGGCGGG
>DATCDE010000012.1 GCA_036510875.1 Actinomycetes bacterium | reverse complement strand
CATCGCGGCGACCTCGTGCGGCTGGCGGTCCAGCTGGGCCCTCGTCACGGGGCCATCCTTCCCTACCGCTCCGGGCGCTGCGCGGCGCCGTCCAGCGCGGTCTGCACCTGGGACTGGGCCCTGCGCATGCCGGCGAACCAGCGCTCACGGTCGGCGACCCGGCGCCGCTCGAACTCGGCGGCCTCCGGATGGGTCAGCACCAGGAATCGGCCCTGCTCCAGCTGCTCGACCATCGACGCCGCGGCCTCGCCGACGGGCAGCACGCCGAACGCGGCGACCGAGGCG
Organism: Actinomycetes bacterium; assembly: GCA_036510875.1. Taxonomy (NCBI): domain Bacteria; kingdom Bacillati; phylum Actinomycetota; class Actinomycetes; species Actinomycetes bacterium. The sequence continues at coordinate 14,510 of DATCDE010000012.1, read as the reverse complement.
CCCTCGAGGGTGCCCAGACCGGCCCGCAGCAGCTCGGTGTCCACCCCCATGGGGCACAGGCAGGACACCTCGAGGCCCTGGTCGCCGTAGGTGATGGCCAGCCACTCAGCGAAGGCCAGAGCCGCGTGCTTGGTCACCGAGTACGGCGCGTTGCCCAGGTTCGTGAGCATGCCGGCGGCGCTGGCCGTGGTCACGAACGCGCCGCCTCCGCGGGCCAGCATGCCGGGGACGACCGCCCTCGCCGCGTACACGTGGGCCATCACGTTCACCGACCAGGCCTGGGCCCACACCGCGTCGTCCGCGTCGAGACCGCCGCCGGCCCCCACCCCGGCGTTGGCCACGAACACGTCGATGCGGCCGTGCTCCAGCTCGGCCCCCACCACCAGGCCGGTGACCGCCGCCGGGTCGGCGACGTCGCAGGCCACCGCCGAGAACCGGGTCTGCGGGAACCGCTCGGCGAGCCCCGCCACAGTCGTGCCGAGAGTGACCTGTTCGACGTCGCCCAGCACCACGGCGGCGGCACCCTTCCGGGCGAACTGCTCGGCGAGGGCGGCTCCGATGCCGCGCGCCCCGCCCGTGACCACGACGACCGAACCCGGGATCTCCATGGCGCGAGGGTAGGCCAGACGTCGGTGCACCCCTTGGCCTGCCCCAGGCGGCTGATCGCCGTACCCTGGGGCGTTGTGTCCACCGCCCCTGCGGTCGCGCCGACCGTCGTGCGCACCCGTCCCGTCGACGACCCGGTCGAGCTGATCTCCCGGGCGCCGACGGACGGCCTGCTGGCCTGGGTGCGTGACGGCGAGGGCATGGTGGCCTGGGGTGAGGCCGCCCGCGTCGAGCTGATCGGACCGGAGCCGTTCGCGGCTGCCGCCGCATGGTGGCGGGAGTTCAGCGCGGCCCTGGTGGTCGACGACCCGGTCGGCGTCCCGGGGAGCGGCGCGATCGCCTTCGGGTCGTTCGCGTTCGACCAGCGAACGGCGACGTCGGTGCTCGTGGTCCCCCGGGTGGTGCTCGGCCGCCGGGGCGACCGGGCCTGGCTCACGGTGGTGGGCGACTCCAGCGCCAACAGCCACGTCCCGGCGCCGCAGCCGACCCGCGTCCCGACCGGGGTCCGCTACGCCGAGGGCGCGCTGACCGCGCCGCAGTGGCAGTCCGCGGTGAGCGAGGCGGTGCAGCGGATCGTGGCCGGGAAGCTGGACAAGGTGGTGCTGGCCAGGGACTTGCTGGCCACTGCGGCCGGCCCGATCGACCCCCGCCACCTGCTGGGCCGGCTGGCCGAGCGGTACCCGACCTGCTGGACCTTCTCCGTCGACGGCCTGCTCGGGGCGACGCCGGAGCTGCTGGTCCGCCGGCTCGGCGACCGGGTGACCTCGCGGGTGCTCGCCGGGACGGTGTCCCGAGACGGCGACGACGTGGTCGACGGCGAGCTGGCCGACGCGCTGCTGGGCTCGGACAAGGACCTCGAGGAGCACGAGCTGGCGGTGCACTCGGTGGCCGCGGCGCTGGCGCGGCACTGCGCCGACCTCGACGTCCCGGAGCGGCCGCGGGTGCTGCGGCTGGCCAACGTGCAGCACCTGGCCACCGACGTGACCGGCCGGCTGACGGGTGACGCCGGAGCGCTCGACCTGGCCGCCGCGCTGCACCCCACCGCCGCGGTCTGCGGCACCCCCACTGAGGTGGCCAGGGAGATGATCCGCGAGCTCGAGGGCATGGACCGTCGCCGCTACGCCGGCCCGGTCGGCTGGATCGGCACCAACGGCGACGGCGAGTTCGGCATCGCGCTGCGCTGCGCCGAGCTGGCCGGCGACACGATGCGGCTGTTCGCCGGCTGCGGGATCGTGGCCGGGTCGGACCCGGAGGCCGAGCTGGCCGAGGCACAGGCCAAGTTCGTGCCGGTGCGCGACGCCCTCGAGTCGGAGGGCTGACCGGTCCGACAGGTGCTGGTCGACGCCGACAACCTCGACCCGGCCCGGCTGCGCCTGGTGGCCGCCGAGCTGCACGACGCGGGACCTGAGGTGCGGGTCGTCGTGGCTGGGCACCCGGCCCGGCTGGCCGCCGTCCGGTGGCCGGAGCACGCCGTCGTGGTCGAGGCCAGCGGCTGGCAGCACGCCGACGTCACCCTGGCCGCGGCCTACCAGCCGGACGACGGGCCGCTCGTGCTGGTCAGCGGCGACGGTGACTTCGCGTTGCTGGCGCAGCGACACGAGGGGCCGGTGCTCGTGGTGGCCCCCGAGGCGGGCCGGTCCGCGCGGTACCGCTCGACCGGCGCGGTTCTCGACCTGGTGCACGAGGGTCCGCAGCGGCTGCGTGACTTCCTGGCCGCCGAGCCTGGCTAGCTTCGGCTAGCTGCGGACCGCGGCGGCCACCGCGTCGCGCAGCGACTGCTGCAGCCCCCGCGCCGCCGAGCGGTCGGTGCGCAGCTCGACGACCCGCAGCCCGGCCCTCGGGTCCAGCGCCGCAGCCACCAGCTCGTCGGCCGTGGCGACGCGGGTGAACGGGGTCCCCGTGGCGCCGCACAGGGCGGCCAGGTCCGCCCCGTGCGGGGTGCCGAAGACCCGTTCGAAGGCCGCCTCGTGCTCCGGTGCCCCGGGCTCGAGCAGCCCGAAGATGCCACCGCCGTCGTCGTTGACCACGACGAGGGTGAGCTGCGGCCGGGGCTCGTCCGGCCCGAGCAGCAGCCCGTTCGCGTCGTGCAGGAAGGTGAGGTCGCCGATCACCGCGAACGCCGGACCGCCGCCGGCCGCCTGCCAGGCCAGCGCCGCCCCCACGGCCGTCGACACCGTGCCGTCGATGCCGGCCGCACCCCGGTTGGCCAGCACGGTCACGCCGTCGCGCGGGGTCGCCAGCATCAGGTCACGGACCGACGTGGAGGACCCGGCCACCAGCAGCGACCCGGCCGGCAGCGCGGCCACGAGCGCGCGGCCGGCGGCCGCAGCGACCGGTCCGGCCGCCGCGGCGAGCACCCGCTCGAGAGCGCCGGTCGCCGCCGCGTCGGCCGCCAGCCAGCCCGGCAGCCAGCCGTCGTCGAGGTCTGGGTGGTGGGCCTGCTGCGCGGGGACGTCCGGGTGCACCCGGCGGGCGGTGCGGGTCGGGTCGGCCCACCGCGCGGTGGGCGCGACCACTTCGACGACGACGTCCGGACGGCGCAGCAGCGCGAGCACCTGCCGGTGCAGCGTCGGGCGGCCCACGAGCAGGACGGCGTCCGGGCGCAGAACGTCGACCAGCCCCGGCACCCCTAGCAGCAGGTGGCCCGCCGTCAGCGCGTTCGGGCCGGTCCGGGCGTTGCCGCTGGGCTCGGACAGCACCGGCCAGCCGCGCGCCTCGGCCAGCCTCACGGCCGCGGACCCGACAGCCGGGGGCGCGTCACCCACGACGACGAGGGTGCGGGCCGGCCAGTCGTCCGCCGCAGCGGCCGGGGCCGAAGCGGTGGGCGCGAGGGCGGTCCAGGCCGACCCGTCGGCCCGGCCGTCCAGCGGCTCGACCCAGGCGCCGTCGGCGTCCGGCACGAGCGGCTCGCGCAGCGCGACGTTGAGGTGCACCGGCCCCGGGTCGCGGGTCAGCCGCCCGGTCGCGGCCACCAGCGCCCTGGCCGTGAGCGCCCGCCAGTAGGCCACCTGGCCGGGTCCGTCGTGCGGCGCCCCGACCTCGTGGAACAGCCGCACGGCCGACCCGTACAGGCCGACCTGGCCGACCGTCTGGTTGGCGCCGGTGGCCCGCAGCTCCGGCGGCCGGTCCGCCGTCAGCAGGACCAGCGGGACGCCGGCCTCGGACGCCTCGAGGACGGCGGGGTGCAGGTTCGCCGTCGCCGTCCCCGAGGTGGTGACGACGGGCACCGGACGGCCCGACGCCTTGGCCAGCCCCAGCGCGAGGAACCCGGCCGAGCGCTCGTCGATGCGCATGTGCAGGCGCAGCCGCCCGGCTGCGTCGGCCGCGTGCAGCGCGAACGCCAACGGCGCCGACCGGGACCCGGGTGAGAGCACCGCCTCCCGGACGCCGCCGCGGACCAGCTCGTCGACGAGGACCGTGGCCAGCGCGGTCGAGGGGTTCACTCGGTGCCGCCCGTGCCGCGCCAGTCCGCCTCGGAGTCCACGGCGCCCATCCTGGCCCGCCACCGGCCAGCCGTCTCGTGGTCCGCCGCGGCCGCCGCGAGCAAATGCGCCGTCGGCTCGGGGCGGCGCACCCGCAGCGCGCCGTCGACGGGCACGAACGGGTCGGGCACCAGGTCCCCTCGGAGCAGCTGGGTCGTGGCCAGCCCGCAGGCGAACGGCAGCTCGGGCAGCGCGGCGGCCAGCGCCACCCCGGCGGCCAGGCCCACCGACGTCTCCAGGGCCGACGACACGACCACGGGCAGGCCGCTTCGCTCGGCCAGCTCGAGGCAGGCGCGCACCCCGCCCAGCGGCTGCACCTTGAGCACCGCGATGTCCGCAGCCGCCAGCCGGGCCACCCGTAGCGGGTCCTCAGCCCGGCGGATCGACTCGTCGGCCGCGATCGGCACGTCCACCCGGCGGCGCACCTCGGCCAGCTCCTCGACGGTCCGGCAGGGCTGCTCGACGTACTCCAGGCCGACCCGGTCGAGCAGCCGGATCAGCCGGACGGCGGTGTCGACGTCCCACGCGCCGTTCGCGTCGACCCGGATCTGGCCGTCCGGGCCCAGTGCCGCGCGCACCGCCTCGACCCGCTCGAGGTCGGCGCCCTCGGGCTGGCCCGGCTCGGCCACCTTCACCTTGGCCGTGCGGCAGCCGCCGGAGGCGCGCACCACGGCCATGGCCCGCTCGGGGCCCACAGCGGGCACGGTGACGTTGACCGGCACCCGGTCGCGGACCGGGGCCGGCCAGCCGAGGTCGGCGGCCTCCCGGGCCGCGGCCAGCCACGGCGCGCACTCGGTCGGCCCGTAGTCCCAGAACGGGGAGAACTCCCCCCAGCCGGCCGGGCCCTGGAACAGCACGCCCTCGCGCACGGTGATGCCGCGAAAGCGCGTCCGCATCGGAATCGCGAACGTGTACACGGGCGCCATGCGCCTATCCTCGCGGACGTGATCTCCGAGCTGTTCGACGCCACCGCGTGGCGCGCGGTCGAGGGCTTCGACCTGACCGATGTGACCTACCACCGGCACCATGCCGACGGCCTGGACCAGGGCACCGTGCGGATCGCCTTCGACCGGCCCGAGGTGCGCAACGCGTTCCGCCCGCAGACCGTCGACGAGCTGTACCGGGTCCTCGACCACGCCCGCATGACGCCGGACGTGGGCTGCGTGCTGCTCACCGGCAACGGGCCCTCCCCCAAGGACGGCGTCCGGGCGTTCTGCTCGGGCGGCGACCAGCGGATTCGCGGCCGCGACGGCTACCGCTACGCCGACGGCGACACGGCCGAGTCGATCGACCCGGCCCGGGCTGGCCGGCTGCACATCCTCGAGGTGCAGCGGCTGATCCGGTTCATGCCCAAGGTGGTCATCGCCGTGGTGCCGGGCTGGGCCGCCGGCGGCGGCCACAGCCTGCACGTGGTGTGCGACCTGACCCTGGCCAGCCGCGAGAACGCCCGGTTCAAGCAGACCGACGCGGACGTCGGCAGCTTCGACGGCGGCTACGGCTCGGCCTACCTGGCCCGCCAGGTCGGCCAGAAGGTGGCCAGGGAGATCTTCTTCCTGGGCCAGGCCTACGACGCCGAGACGGCGGTGCGCATGGGGATGGTGAACGCGGCCGTCCCGCACGAGGACCTGGAGCGGGTCGCCCTGGAGTGGGCCGCCGAGGTCAACCGCAAGAGCCCCACGGCGGTGCGGATGCTGAAGTACGCGTTCAACCTCGCGGACGACGGCCTAGTCGGGCAGCAGCTGTTCGCCGGCGAGGCGACCCGCCTGGCGTACATGACCGACGAGGCCGTCGAGGGCCGCGACTCGTTCCTGCAGCGACGCGCGCCCGACTGGAGCCCGTTCCCCTGGTACTTCTAGCCGTGCGCACGGTCACCGTCCCGAGCGGGCCGGAGGTCGTCGACGCCGTCCTGCCGGCCCTGGCCGCGGCGCTGGCCGGCGGCCCGCCGCTGCTGCCGCTGCCGCCGGGGCCGCCCGCGGTCGTCGAGGCGCTGCTCGCGGCCCTGCGGCCGGACCGCACGGTCGAGGATCCCGAGGTCGCCCTCGTGGTGCCGACGTCGGGGTCGACCGGCGAGCCCAAGGGCGCGCTGCTCACGGCGGCCGCCGTGCGTGCCTCGGCGCGGGCCACCCACGACCGGCTGGGCGGGCCGGGCAGCTGGCTGCTGGCGCTGCCGCCCACGCACGTGGCCGGCCTCATGGTGCTGGCCCGCTCGCTGGACGCGGGGACCGAGCCGGTCGCGGTGGACCGCACCGGCCGGTTCGACCCCGACCGGTTCGCGGCGGCGGCGGCCGGGCTGCCCGACGACGCACCGCGGTACGTGTCGCTGGTCCCGGCCCAGCTGCGGCTGCTGCTGGACGCGGGCACCGACCTCACCGGGTTCGACGCCGTCCTGCTCGGAGGGGCGGCCGCCGCCCCGGCGCTGCTGGACCGGGCTCGCTCGGCCGGCGTCGCCGTGGTGACGACCTACGGGATGAGCGAGACCTGCGGCGGCTGCGTCTACGACGGCGTGCCGCTGGACGGCGTGGAGGTGGGCATCGACCCGGACGGCCGGATCCGGCTGGGCGGGCCTACCGTGTTCCGCGGGTACCGGCTGCGCCCGGACCTCACGGAGGCGGCGCTCGACGGCGCCGGCCGGCTGCGCACCGGCGACCTCGGCCGGCTGGACGCCGACGATCGGCTGCACGTGCTGGGCCGGGCTGACGACGTGATCGTCACGGGTGGGGTGAACGTTCCGGCGGCGGCCGTCGAGGCGGCCGTGGCCGCCCACCCCGCGGTCGGCGCGTGCGTGGCGGTCGGCATCCCGGACGACGTGTGGGGCGAGCGGGTGGCCGTCGCCGTCTTGCCAGAGCGTGGCGCCGACCCGCCGGACCTGGCGCGGCTGCGCGCCTTCGTCGCCGACCGGCTGGAGCCGGCGGCGCAGCCGCGCGTGCTCATGCTGGTCGAGGCGATCCCGCTGCTGCCCTCGGGCAAGCCGGACAAGGACGCGGTGCGTACGCTCATCGGCGGTACCGACGAGCAGGAAGGCCGCTGATGCCCACCGTCGCGCAGTGGGTCGAGGGGGCCCGGCCGCGGACCCTCCCGGCCGCCGTGGCCCCCGTGCTCGTGGGCACCGGCGCCGCGGCGGCCGCGTCGGCGGCGGTGCTGTGGAAGGCGGCGCTGGCGCTGGTCGTCGCGCTGGCGCTGCAGGTCGGCGTGAACTACGCCAACGACTACAGCGACGGCATCCGCGGCACCGACGCGGACCGGGTCGGGCCGTTCCGGCTGGTCGGCTCGGGATCGGCCCGGCCGGCGCTGGTCAAGGCGGCCGCGTTCGGGTCGTTCACCGTCGCCGGGGTGGCCGGACTGGTGCTCGCCGTGACCACCGCATGGTGGCTGCTGCTGGTCGGGGCCGCGTCGGTGGCCGCGGCCTGGCTGTACACGGGGGGGCCACGGCCGTACGGCTACGCCGGCCTCGGCGAGGTGTTCGTCTTCGTCTTCTTCGGGCTGGTCGCGGTGGTCGGCACCGCGTACGTGCAGGTCGAGCGGCTCACTGCGCTCGCCTGGGTGGTGGCCGTCCCGGTGGGGCTGCTGGCGGTGGCCATCCTGGTGGCGAACAACCTGCGGGACATCCCGTCGGACCGGGTGGCCGGCAAGCGGACCCTCGCCGTCCGGCTGGACGCCCCGGACTCCCGCCGGCTGTACGTGACCTGCGTGGGCGTCGCGCTGCTCGTGCCGGTGCTGGTCGCCGTCCGGGGGTACCCATGGGCGCTGCTGGCGCTGGGCGGGGTCGCACTGGCCGTGTCCCCCGTACGGACGGTGCTGGCCGGTGCCACCGGGCGGGACCTGATCCCCGTCCTGCGTGACACCGGCCGGCTCCAACTGGTGTTCGGGTTGTTGCTGGCGGTGGGCCTCGGCCTCGGCTGAGGCCGACCGGGTCAGGCTGCGATCAGGCCAGCCAGGGCAGCCGCTTGACGAAGCTGAGCGACTCCCACCAGCGGCCCAGGCCCCACGTGCGACCGGCCATGAGGAGCATCAAGGTGATCATCACCACGCTGTAGATGATGTGGTCGTCGATGATCGGGTTGGCGCCCGCCACGGTGGCACCGCTCGCGTCGGTGTACTTGGCCCACGGCGCCTCGGCCAGGTACATGAGGAACAGCAGGAGCGACCCGCCGACGGCGGCGAGACGCATGAAGATGCCGAGGATGAAGGCCACCCCGACACCCACGAGCGCGAACATGAACAGCCAGTTCCAGAACGCGGTGGGGCTCTTGTCGGCCATCCCGTTGAACGTGCTGGCGAACGGTCCCTGGGGGTTGGTGCCGAACTTCAGGAAGCCGTACGTCGGGCTGCCGTCGCCGGTGCCGAACACCCAGGCCGCCGCGCTCTTCGTGGTGTAGCCGGGCCCGAAGGTCTTGTCCAGGAACGCCCACTGGAAGGTGCATCCCAGCAGGATGCGCGCGACCGCGCCCCACCCGCGCCAGGCGCCCGAGGGGCGAAGTCTCGATACCACGACTGACCCGCGGTCTCGTTCGCAGGAGCGGCCGCGGGTGTCTTCGACTGAACTGTCGTGAGTAAACCTCTCGCGTCCATGGCCGCGTGGCTTGCGGCGACGCCAGCCCGGTGGCAAGGGTCCGCGGGGTTGCGAACTCGATGAGTAGGGCCTCAACCGGCCGCGCGGGTCGGTCCCAGGGCCGGAGCGACCGTGCGTGAGGGGACCTACGTCCCGGTGGGCTCGTCCGGAGAGCTCTCGGAGGGGTGCTCGGCCCGCCGTGCGTCGTCGGCGGCGTCCTCGGCCGTCGTCCGATCGTCCAGCCTGCGCTTGAGCCGGCCACCGGTCTCGACCACGGCGGCCGACATGGCGTCCCGCTGCCCGGACAGCAGCACGAAGCTGAGCAGCCCGGAGACCAGCAGCGCGAGCGCGAGCAGCAGCAGCCCACGGAAGCCGACCAACCAGAACACCCCGGTCGTGGCCACGAACAGCAGGATCCGGGAGGTCGAGTAGATCAGGACGGGGCTGGGTCTCACCCGTCCATTGTCCCCGACGCCGGCGGCGCCGCCGACCCGGGCAGCGGCCGGCCCTGCCAGCGGGTGGAGATCACCACCGTGGTGCGGGTCCTGGCCACACCCGGCACCCTGCGCAGTGCCCGCAGTGCCCGATCCAGCGCGTCGACGTCGGCCACCCGGACCTTGACCACGAAGGTCTCCTCGCCGGCCACCAGCCAGCAGTCCTCCACCTCGGGCACCAGCTCGAGCTGGACGGCCACGTCCTCCTGGTCGGCCGAGTCGGTCTGGTGGATGCCGACGAGCGCGACCATGCCGAGCCCCAGGGCCGCCGCGTCGACCGACGCGTGGTACCCGGTGATCACCCCGGTGGACTCCAGCCGACGCACCCGCTCCTGCACGCTCGGAGCGGACAGCCCGACCTGACGGCCGAGCTCGGCCCAGCTGGCCCGGCCATCGGCCTGCAGGGCGGCCACCAGCGCCCGGTCGGTCGCATCGATCCGGACCGCACGGTCCTTCTCTCGCTCTTTCATCGACCCGTCCCGTCATCGTGCCTCAGATCACAAGGAACTCTAGCGACCTAACCTTCGTTTCACGGTAAGTTTGACGGCGAGCACCGATCCAGCAGGGAGCACCCATGTCCCTGATCTCGTTGGAGATCGCCCGCGCCCGCGTCGACCAGCTGCACCGCGAGGCCGAGCGGTTCCGTCGCGGCCGCTGAGCCCTCGGCGACCCCCGCACGCCTCTCGACGTACCCTGGCCGGAGTCGTCGACCTGGGTGGGAGGTACCGAGCGCCGTGAAGCTGGTGCTGTTCCTCGCCGCCGCCGGGTTCATGCTCTGGTCACTCATCGACCTCGCACAGACGCCCTCCGCAGAGGTCCGCACGCTGCCCAAGGCGGTGTGGGCCGTGGCCATCGTGCTGGTCCCCGTGCTCGGCTCCTTCGGCTGGCTGGTCCTCGGCACGGGGACCGACCGCGAGGACCCGGGACCGGGCCGCGGTGGGCGGCCCCGACCGTTGGCCCCTGACGACGACCCTGACTTCCTGCGCCGCCTCGACGAGCAGCGCCGCGAGCACCCCGACGGCGCCGGCTGAGCAGACCGCCCCACCCCGGCTCACCCCCTCGTCAAGGTGGTGGGTTTGCGCCGGCTACTTGTTCGGCAGCCCGCCGTAGGAGTGCAGGCCGGTGAAGAAGATGTTCACCCCGAAGTAGTTGAAGAGGAACGCGGACAGCCCCAGCAGCGCGATCATGGCCGCCCGGCGGCCCTTCCAGCCGGCCGTGGCCCGCGCGTGCAGGTAGCCCGCGAAGACCACCCAGGTGACCAACGCCCAGGTCTCCTTGGGGTCCCAGCCCCAGTACCGGCCCCACGCGTTCTCGGCCCAGATCGCCCCGGCCACGATCGCGAACGTCCACAGCGGGAACACGAACGCGAACAGCCGGTAGGCCGTGCGATCCAGCTGCTCCGACTCGGGCAGCCGGCGGGACAGCGAGTTGGAGATGCCGCGCCGCTCCCACCGCTCCTGCAGCAGGTACAGCACCGTCACCGCGCCACCGAGGGTAAAGATCCCGCCCGAGATGATCGCGGCGGCCACGTGGATGACCAGCCAGTACGACTTGAGCGCGGGAACCAGCGGACCGGCGTCCACGTAGAGCACCGTGACCGCGAGCCCGAGCGTGAGCAGCACCGGGACCACGATGAACACCCCGAGCAGCCGGAGCACCGGGCGCCGCCACACCGCGATGACGTACGCACCGGTCACCACCAGCGCGGACGCCAGCGAGAACTCGTACATGTTGCCCCAGGGCGCCCGGCCGGCGGCCAGCCCGCGGAACACCACGGCCGCCAGCAGCAGGACGAACGACAGCACCGTGAGCGCGAAGCCGATCCCGCCGAACTTGGCCGACCGGGTGGACTCCGGCAGGTCCACCTCCGACGGCTCGGCCACGTCCGGCGTGTCGACGTCGACGGGAGCGGCGCCGGCGCCGACCGCCGCCGCGACCGGGACCCGGTGCACCGTGAGCCTAGACGTCCTGGCCACCCGGCCGCGGTCGCCGAAGGCCAGCTCGGCGGAGAACGCGAGCAGCGCCAGCGTCAACGTCGCCATCGCCGAGTAGACGAGGTCGTTGGACAGGTAGGCGAAGGTGTGGGCGGTCACCGGTACTCCTCGATCGGTTCGCGTGCGCCTGGTGCTGCCTCGTCGGGAAGGTCCGAGCGCAGGGCGTCGACCTCGGACTCCAGCCCGCCCGCCTCGGTACGGGCCAGCCCGCCGATCTCGACGAGGGTAGTGCCCTCGTCGTCCGCCGTCGCGCGCACCCACACCCTGCAGCGGGGCACGAACAGCGACAGCAGCAGCCCGGCGATGGCCACGACGACCGAGCCGAGCGCGATCCCCTTGCCGGGGTCCTGGGCGATCGACAACGCGGCGTACTGCTTGATGCCGTCGAAGGTGATCGTGCCGAGGCCGTCCGGCAGGGTCCACGACTCCCCCGGACGCATCGCCTCGAGGCCGACCCGCGTCATCCGGCTGACGTCCAGGCGGTAGACCGACTGGGCCGCGCCGGTGTCCAGCCCGAGGTCGCCCTTCCACAGCGACAGGAACAGGGCCGGGTCGTTGGCCGCGGGGAACGTCGACAGCGGCCCGCGGACCGGGTCGATGGACGCCGTCGGCAGGAAGATGCCCTGGAACCCCAGCTGGGTCGGGCGGGCGTCCGGCGCCTTGATCACGCCGGTCGAGGTGAACATGCCGTCCCGGGGCAGGAAGGGGACGGCGTCGGAGAACACCACCCGGCCCTCGCCGTCACGCACCGTGACCACCGGCGCGTACCCGTGGCCCACGAGGAACACCTTGGTGCCGCCCACCACCAGCGGCTCGTTGACCTGCACGACCTGGCTGCGCGGGGTCGCCGTGGGCGAGTCCTGGACGGTCACGTCCGCGGTGAACGAGCGCGGCGCGCCGTTCTGCTTGCCGCCCTCCTGGTAGCTGGCGCTGAACTTGTTGAGGGTGAACGAGAACGGGTCCAGCCGCTGCGGGTTGGCCAGCGGTCCGGCCGAGAAGGAGTCGTAGCGGGTGACCGTGTTGGCGAAGCCGCTGCCCTCCACCACGATCGCGCTGCCCCTGGTGCCGTACAGCGCGCCGATCGCCACGCCGACGAGCAGCGCGACGAGGGCTAGGTGGAAGACCAGGTTGCCGGTCTCCCGGAAGTAGCCCTTCTCGGCGGCGACCGAACCCACGAGCCGGTCGACTCGGAACCGCCGCCGGCGCAGGGACCGGTGAGCAGCGTCCAGCACCTCCTGCGGCGTCGCCGTCGTGGTGAACGACCGGGTCACCGGCAGCCGGGACAGGTTGCGCGGCGAGGCCGGCGGCCGAGAGCGCAGCGCCCGCCAGTGCAGCCGGGTCCGCGGGACCACGCAGCCGATCAGCGAGACGAACAGCAGCAGGTACACCGCCGCGAACCACGGGCTGCTGTAGACGTGGAACAGCGACAGCCGCTCGAACAGCCGCCCGAGCGCGCCGTGCCGGGAGATCCAGTCCGCGACGTCGGCCGGTGCGTTGCCCTGCTGGGGCAGCAGGCTGCCGGGCACCGCTGCGAGGGCGAGCAGGAACAGCAGCAGCAGGGCGGTGCGCATCGAGGTGAGCTGCCGCCAGGCCCAGCGCAGCAGCGAGCGCGGGCCGAACCCCGACGGCGGCTGGACCGCGGCCGGCTGGGTGGACAGCGTGGTGCTCTCCAGGAGGACGTCGTCGTTCTCGGGGGTCTCGCTCATCGGCGGGTTAACCGTCATGTCACAGCGCCGGGGTGAAGCCGGAGACCCAGACCTGCAGCTGGACGGTGAGGTCGCTCCAGAGCCCGGTGACCAGCAGGACGCCGAGGGTAACCAGCATCCCGCCACCGAACGTCATGACCGCACGGTAGTGCCGCTTGACCCAGGCCAGCGCCCCGGCGGTCCGCCGGAAGGCCAGCGCCACCAGGACGAACGGCAGCCCCAGCCCGATGCAGTAGACGGCGGTGAGCAGCGCCCCGCGGGCCGCGGAGGACTCGGTGAACGCCAGCGTCTGCACCGCGCCGAGCGTGGGGCCGATGCACGGCGTCCAGCCCAGCCCGAACAGCACCCCGAGCAGCGGCGCCCCGACCAGGCCCAGGGACGTCGGCCAGGTGTGCACCCGCATGTCCCGCTGCAGGCCTGGGACCAGGCCCATGAAGGCGAGCCCGAGCAGGATGGTGAGCACCCCGAGGACCCGGGTGATCACCTCGGAGTTCTGGCTGAGCAGCGAGCCCAGCCCGCCGAACAGCGCCCCGAACGAGACGAAGACCGCGGTGAAGCCCAGCACGAACAGCATCGAGCCGGCCAGCAGCCGGGTCTTGCGGCTGTCCGCGAGGTCCGCGCCGACCAGCCCGGTCACGTACGCCAGGTAGCCGGGGACCAGCGGCAGCACGCACGGGGACAGGAACGAGACCAGGCCAGCCAGCAGCGCGACCGGGATGGCCAGCAGCAGCGAGCCGGAGAGCACGGTCTGGGCGAAGTCGTTGCCCACCCCGAGGTGCAGTCCGGTCATCCCGCGGTCTCCGCGAGCAGCGGGTCGACCAGCGCCATCAGCCGCGGCTGGGTGACCGGGCCGATGACCCGGGCGGCAATCCGCCCGGACCGGTCGATGACCAGCGTGCTGGGCACCGCCTGCGGGGGCAGCGTGTCGGCGAAGTCCAGCAGCAGCTTGCCGTCGCGGTCCACGACGCTCGGGTAGGTCATGCCGATGTTCTGCGCGAACGCCCGCGCGGCCGTGCCGTCGCCGTCCCTGGTGTCGATGCCCACCAGGGTGCCACCCTTGGGCAGCAGGTCGGTGTGCACCGACTGCAGCATCGGGCCCTCGGCCCGGCACGGCGGGCACCACGACGCCCAGACGTTGAGGACCACCACCTGGCCGCGCAGCGACGCGAGGTCGAAGGACTTGCCGTCCAGGGTGGTGCCCTTGAGGGCGGGGGCCCTGACCCGGTCAGCGGCCGGGACCACGAGGATCGTGCCGTCGCCCTCGACGTACCCCTGCTCCGCGGGGCCGGCGGCTCCCGCCGAGCAGCCGGTGAGCAGCAAGCCGAGCGCCACGGCCACGGCCGCGGCGCTGCGTCGGGACAGACGTCGCATCGGTGGATCAGGCCCCCACCGAGAAGCCGCGGCCCTTGACCGGGAGCAGGTCCCGCGCCGGCTGGGTGTAGCTGACGGCGACGATGTCGATGCCGTCGTACGTGAAGGACGTGAGGCTGGCCAGCGAGCACTCGCGGCGGCGCGGGTCGTGCCACAGGTGGCGGCCCTCGACGAAGCTGCGGGTGGTCCAGATCGGCAGCTGGTGGCTCACCAGCAGCGCCTCGTGACCCTCGGCGGCGTCCCGCGCATCGGCCATGGCCGCCAGCATCCGGGCCGCGAGCGAGCGGTACGGCTCGCCCCACGACGGC
>DATCDE010000011.1 GCA_036510875.1 Actinomycetes bacterium | reverse complement strand
CGTCTCCATGTGATTGACCCCGCGCACGTCAGCACCGCCACACCGCACCATGCCACCGAACCCGCGTGGCGAAGGAATGCCAGGCACCCCACCGTGCCACGACCCATGCGCCATCCCTGGAGCGCCCCACATCCCCAACACCCACCACTGCGACCGGCGCGACCGCCCAACCCTGCGTCGGACCACGGGCGGCGTCAACACCGTTCGTCCTCGCCCCTACGGGGCTGCGGGCGCTGCGTGTTGACACCGCCCCCGGACCGACGCACCCAAAACGCAGCCGCACCACCCGAACCAAGCACCGGCAACCCCTTGACTCACCGAGCTCCGTCAGGAATGCCGTTGTGTGCGGCGAAGATCCGGCTACTTCTGTTCGGGCGTCGGGGACGAGTCGACGGCAAGGAAGCCCCGCCCAAGGATGGCGGGCGTCCCTGGATGCCTGGTGGCAGTGTGGATGCATGGTCTGTGTGGTGACGGGGGCTGCCGGGCACATCGGCGTCAACCTGGTCAGGGAGTTGCTCGCGCAGGGCCGACAGGTGCGCGTCGTCGACCTTCGCGAACCGACCGCGCCTGTCCAACAGGGTGCCCGTTTCGTGTCGGCGGACGTCCGCGATCCCGTCGCCATGTCCTCAGCGCTGGCTGGTGTCGACACGGTCTTCCACCTGGCGGCGGTGATCTCCGTGGCGGGATCGATGGGTGGTCTGGTCGAGGACGTCAACATCCACGGGGTCCGGACTGTCGCGGAGGCCGCCTTGCGAGCGGCCGTCCGACGGCTGGTGCACTGCAGCTCGGTGCACGCCTTCGACCTGTTCTCCATGCGAGGCCGGAGCGTAGATGAGGGGTCGCCCCGCTCGCTGGATCGGCGACTCCCGGCCTACGACCGTTCCAAGGCCGCAGGTGAGGCACAACTACAACGCGTCGTTGCTGCGGGTCTGGATGCGGTGGTCGTCAATCCAAAAGGTGTGATCGGACCGCGCGACGAGCAACCGAGCCGGATGGGTCGTTTCTTCCTGGCGTTGGCGGCCGGTCGGCTGCCGGCGACAGTGGCGGGTGGATTCGACTGGGTCGATGTCCGAGACGTCGTGGCCGCCCTTCTATCAGCCGAGACGGAGGGCCGCACCGGGGAGAACTACCTCGTGGGGGGCCACTACGCCTCGACGCGGGAGTTGGCCGTGATCGCCCAAGGCGTGACCGGGGTACCCGCTCCTCGATTCGGGGTCCCGCTGTGGTTCGCCCAGATGTGGTCCCCTGCGGCCACGCTCGTGTCGCGGACCGGCGAGCATCCTCTTCTCTACTCCCGGGACACCCTCCACGCGCTGGCCAGCGCACCCAGGGTCGATTCGTCCAAGGCCGAACGAGAACTCGGCTACCACGCGCGGTCCACGCAGAGCACGGTCGCGGACTTGTACGCCTCCTTCGCAGAATCTGGCGGACCCGGCGATCGACCGCCCAACTGACTGCCCCCGTGGCACCCGGGTGGCGAACCCGCTGAAGCGAACCCTGCCGATCCAGGGCGGGCCGAACCGGCTAGTAGGTGCGAGGTGTGAGGCCGCGCCTAGTACCAAGCGAAGCTCGAAGCGGGGAGTCGAACAAGGAAGCCCTCCGAGTTGGTCGGGGTTTGGAATGGGCACTACCCAAGCTGGTCGCGGCGCCGTGTCAGGTAGGCGGTCTCGGCGGTGTTGCCCGCCAGCTCGATGGCTTTGGCGTACGCCGCACGCGACTTCTGACTGCAGCCCAGTCGGCGCAGCAGGTCGGCGTGGATCGCATCGTAGGCGTGGTGCCGGCCAACGTGTCCTCAAGACGGTCGACGGCCGCCAGTGCCACCTGCGGGCCGTCAAGCTCGGCGACCGCGACGGCCCGGTTGAGGGCGATGATCGGGGAGGGGTCGAGGCGGACGAGCTGGTCGTAGAGGGCGACGACCTGCGACCTGTCGGTGTCGCGTACTTCGCGGGCCGAGGTGTGCACGGCGTTGATCGCTGCGAGGATCTGGTAGCGACCCGGAGCCACCCCGTCGGCCAGGCGCTCACGCACCAGCCGATGACCCTCGGCGACCAGCGCCGCGTCCCAGGCCCCACGGTCCTGCTCGTCGAGGGTGACCAGTTCGCCGCTCGCCGAAACCCGGGCGGTGCGGCGGGCCTCGGTGAGGAGCATCAGCGCGAGCAGCCCGGCCACCTCACCGTCCTGCGGCATGAGGGCTCGGATCAGGCGAGTGAGCCGGATCGCCTCGGCGGTCAGGTCGTGACGTACGGGATCGGTGT
The DNA here is from genome assembly GCA_036510875.1 of Actinomycetes bacterium. NCBI lineage: Bacteria > Bacillati > Actinomycetota > Actinomycetes > Actinomycetes bacterium. The sequence continues at coordinate 9,194 of DATCDE010000011.1, read as the reverse complement.
CGGGGCCGGTCGCCAGGTAGCCCTCGTTGAAGACCAGGAACAGGACCGCGAGTACGCCGGAGACGCGTGCCGGGAGATCCTCCGCGGACGGCACCCGATAAGGGATGCGAGCCGCCTTGATCTTGGCCTTCGCGTGGGTGATCCGCTGCCCCATGGTGGTCTCCTGCACCAGGAAGGCACGCGCGATCGCGGGCACCGTCAGACCGCCGACCATTCGCAGCGTCAGCGCCACGCGGGTCTCCATCGCGAGCGCCGGGTGACAGCAGGTGAAGATCAGCCGGAGCCGCTCGTCGTCGATGGCGCCGAGAGGCTCGGGCGGGTCGTCGTCGTACAACATCTGAGCCTCCTTCTGCTTGTCGTCGCGCTTGTTCTCGCGCCGGATCCGGTCGATGGCCTTGCGGTTGGCGGTTGTGGTCAGCCAGGCGCCGGGGTTGCGGGGTACGCCGTAGGCCGGCCACCGCCCGACGGCTGTCGCGAACGCCTCGGCCGTCGCCTCCTCGGCGATGTCGAGGTCACCGAAACGCCTGGTCACGGCGGCGACCACCCGCGCCCACTCCTCGCGGTGGGCCTGGGCGATCGCCTCCCGCACGTCGCCCTTGTTCACAGGAAGGGCCGCACCTCGATCTTCCGGTTGCAGGCCTTCGAGCCCTCTGTGGCGAGCTTGAGCGCCACGTCGAGGTCGGGGGCCTCGAGGATCCAGAAGCCGGCGAGGTACTCCTTCGACTCCACGAAGGGCCCGTCGCTGAACACCGCCTCCCCATCCCGGTTGTCGACGACGGTGGCCGTGCTGGGCGACGCGAGGCCACCGGCGAAGACCCAGTGGCCTTCGGCCTCGGACCCAAGCACCGTCTGGCACCGCCAGGGAAGCCAACGGTGAGAGCATGGGGGTGTGGGTGACAGCCGCGACCCCCGCCCGTCGCACGAGGATGAGGAGGTATCGATGTCGAAGAACGAGAAGATGCTCGAGAAGATGCGCTCCGGCCGCGGCTTCATCGCCGCGCTCGACCAGAGTGGAGGCAGCACTCCCAAGGCGTTGCGGCTCTATGGCATCGACGAGGACCAGTACGCGGACGAGGCTCAGATGTTCGACCTCGTCCACGAGATGCGGACCCGGATCATCACCAGTCCGGCGTTCGGCGGTGACCGGATCCTGGGCTCGATCCTGTTCGACAGGACCATGGAGCGGGAGATCGGGGGCATGGGTTCTGCGGAGTACCTGTGGCATGAGAAGGGGATCGTGCCCTTCCTCAAGGTCGACCAGGGCCTCGAGGCCGAGACCGACGGGGTGCGGCTGATGAAGCCGATCCCCGACCTCAACGTGGAGCTGACCAAGGCGCTGGGCCACGGCGTGTTCGGCACCAAGATGCGTTCGCTGATCCGGCTCGCCGACGGTGTCGGCATCGAGCGGGTCGTGGACCAGCAGTTCGAGGTGGCGACGCGGATCCTCGCTGCCGGCCTCGTCCCGATCATCGAGCCTGAGGTCGACATCCGCAGCGAGCAGAAGGAGGCAGCGGAGCGACTACTTAGCGAGTCCCTGCTGCACCACCTCGATGCGCTCGACCACGACCTGCAGGTCATGCTCAAGCTGACCCTGCCGGAGAAGGACGGCTTCCACGCGCCTTTGGTCGAGCACCCCCGCGTGCTCCGGGTCGTGGCGTTGTCCGGTGGCTACAGCCGCGCCGAAGCCGACGAGCGGCTGACGCGTCAGCCCGGCGTGGTCGCGAGCTTCTCCCGTGCGCTCACCGAGGGCCTGCTCGTCTCCGAGCCGCAGGCCGATTTCGACGCCACCCTGGACGCCTCGATCGCGAGCATCTACCGTGCGTCGCTGACCTGATCGTCCCCCGGAGAGCCCGGCCGCGTCTGTCGTGCTCGCAGGGCCGGCGGGGGCCCTACCCCAGGCCTCAGCAAAGCCAGCGAGGTTCCACAACTGCGCACAACTCAACAGGAAGTTCCCCCAGGGCGTCGGAATCAAGGGTTCGCACGATCGGAGCAAGAACAGCCAGGGGCCGGCTCGCAACTTCACCGTCGACAGGGCCTGGTATCTCAATAACAAGGGACTAGACCGCGACCTCGACGGCATCGCCCGTGAGAAGCACTGGCCGCGCTGGGGGCCGACGTCCCGGCGGACCTGGGAGGCCGCCGGGGTGTCGTGGTCGTCCCGGTCTAGCCGCCTTCATCGAGCGCGCGCCACGTGCTCGCGTCTTGACGAACGAGACCACCTTGGCGGCCAGCCGCCACCCGTTCGGGTCGGTCGACACCGACCACTCCCGTGCCAAGGTCGGCGAGAAACCACTGCCCGTCTAACCCACCCGAGCCACGCCTACGTGCCGATCTCGTTCGCCTTGAAGGAGCCGAGACGACAGGATGCGCGAGTGGATGAGAGCGCCGTCGAGCTGCGTGTACGCGCCATCGTGGAGGGCCTGGCGGAACGCCACGTTCCGGGTCTCGACGTGCCGGAGCCATTCGGCGAAGGATCCGTGTGGGAGGAGATCGACGATCTGCTCTCAGAGACCGATCTCAGCCCCGAGGAGGCCTGCGACGCATTTGCAGCCGAGTTGGCCGCTGGCTTCGGGGACTCTCGTCTCTCTTACGACTTGTGCGACGCGGTCGTCAACGCCCTGTTCGCCTGGATCACCACCGACAAGGATCATCGGACGATTCCAGCCTCGTTCTGGGAGGTGTTCAACGCGTTCGACGAAGGCGAGTACAGGCACCCAGGGGACGCGGATGACGTTGATCCGTCCGAGAAGTACACGCGCCCTCAGATCCGAGACTTCCTGAGCAGGACTCGCACGGGCTAACCAAGGAACGCGTCCGCCGGACACGCGCCCTGCCGATCTGACTCGGTTCTGGCACGACGGCTCGGCCTTCGGACTCACTTCGTCGGGCGTCGTGCCGGCCGCGGGGATGCCGGTAGGCGACTGCCGCTACGTGGCGTTGACGGTGTTCTGTTGTCCTCGAGGCCTGCCCGATGGTCGGTGTGGGGAAGTCGTGCGGGCGCGTGCCGCGAGGGGACTTCGTTTGCGCGTGACGCGACCGCTCGGTCGGAGGCGAAGTCGATGGTTCAGCGCGCAGGCGTGGTTGCCAGTGTTTGTAGTCCGAGCACGAGGAGGTCCAGGCCTCGGCGGTAGTACGCCTCTGGATCCTGGCAGTCGATGAGTGCCCCGGCGAGGCGGGCGACGGAGGGAAAGCGGTCGGCCGGGACGAGCGCGAGCCGGGCGCGCTTGGCTTGCATCTGGCGGTCGCGTTCGTCGGGATGAGCGGCGAGCGTGAGGCCTGGCTGCGCGGTGACCAGTGTGACGATCGAGCTGAGTAGATAGGTGCCGGTATCAGCGGTCGCGCTGTCGTCAAAGCCGGCCTGGGACAGCAACGAGAGGACGCGCTCGGCGACGAGGAAGCCGGACTCGGTGCTCAGGATGGTGTGCCGGGCGAGCGGAGCGAGGGCCGGGTGGCGCCGGAGCACCCCGAGAACGGCTCTGAGGGCGTCGCCGATCTCTGCCTGCCAGGGGCGGTCTTGTGCTGGTGGCAGCTCGACTTCGGCGAACATGCGCTCGCCGAGTGCCTCGAGCAATTCTTCCTTGTCCTTGAAGTGCCAGTAGGGCGCCATCGCCGTCACACCAATTTCGGCGGCGAGACGGCGGATGGTCAGGGCCTCGAGGCCGTGCTCGTCGGCGAGCGCGATGGCCGCGTCGACGAGCGTGTCGGGGCTGAGCCGAGCGGCGTCCTTGGTCTTCGGGCGACTCGTGTTCACAGAGGCACTGTACATCGTATAGGTGGTGCTGATACGTTCCTGTACGCTGTACATGTCAACGCATAGGAGGCTCTTGATGCAGGGAACTTCGGGTCGTCATCCTTCGCCCATGACCACCCCGCAGCAGCCGATCGGCTCTGGATTCGGCCACGAGAGCACCGCCGGCGAGGTCCTCAGCGGAGTGGATCTCAGTGGACGCGTGGCGATCGTCACCGGCGGCTACTCGGGGCTTGGTCTTGAGATCACCCGTGCCCTCGCGGGTGCGGGGGCGCACGTGATCGTGCCCTCGCGCCGACGCGCCGCGGCCGAGGAGGCACTCGGGCAGGTGCGCGGCAGCGTCGAGGTGGAGGAGCTCGACCTCTCTGACCTCGCCAGCGTCCGGGCCTTCGCCGCCAGGGTGCTGGAGTCTGCCCGCCCGGTCGATGTGCTGATCAACAACGCCGGCATCATGGCCTGTCCCGAGACACGAGTGGGCGACGGCTGGGAGGCCCAGTTCGCGACCAACCACCTCGGGCATTTCGTGCTCACCTGCGAGCTGTGGCCGGCGCTGACCGCAGCCGGCGGGGCGCGGGTGGTCTCGCTCTCCTCCACCGGACACAAACTGTCTGACATCCGCTGGCAGGACCCGATGTGGCGCAGCGAGCCGTACGACAAGTGGCAGGCCTACGGCCAGTCCAAGACGGCGAACAGCCTGTTCGCGGTGCACCTGGACTCCCTAGGCGCCACAGAGTCGGTGCGTGCATTCGCCGTGCATCCTGGCGGCATCATGACCCCGCTGCAACGCCACATGCCGCGCGAGGAAATGGTCGCGCTCGGATGGATGGATGAGCACGGCAACGTGCGTGAGGGCTTCAAGACGCCCGAGCAGGGAGCCGCCACCGCCGTATGGGCGGCGACCGCTCCGACGTTTGAGGGCCTGGGCGGCGTGTACTGCGAGGACTGCGACATTGCCGCGCCGACCGACCCCGAGTCGCCGCTCGCACGCTACATGGGCGTGGACGCCCACGCCGTCGACCACGACTCGGCACGCCGCCTCTGGGAGATGTCGGCCAAGTTCACCAGCACGGATCTGCCATCCCGCGGCTAAATGCCCTCAGGCGTCCAGTGGGCCATCGGCTCGAAGGGAACCTTGTCGATCACAACCCGTCCCACGCCGATGGAGATACGGCGGACAACGGTCCAGTACGGCAGCGAGGCGCACATACGTGATGCCGTTATCGCGCGGGAATCCCGAGCCCCCCGCGCTGCCCAGTTAGGTCGCTGCGGGGGCTCGGGTGCGCGCAGGCACCGTCAACGGGTCACCTGTCGAGCTCGACCCTTCTGTCAGGCCGTCACCGTGATCTCGTGGACCTCGTCGGCCGGGTGACCAGCACGCTCATGAATCTTCCGGACGGCATCGGCGCTAGGGGCCTCCGACAGGCAGAAGACATGTCCAGAGACGGGGTCCGCCCACGCCTTCTGGAAATCGACGTTCTCGTCGGCCTGAATTGCCAGGTCCGCGTTATGAGCCTCAAGCAAAGCCTCTGGTGTAACCCCAACCATGCTGGTGTGTACGTCCATGAACTGCGGCATCTCGGAACCTCGTCTTCCTGCTCACACCGGAGCGGCGTTCCCGTCCACGTTGGAACAGGCTCCCTCACTTTGGCCGAGGAGGCAGGTCCTGGCAAGGGTCGGTCCGCGCCACCGAGCAGTCAAAGGGCCACATCGATCAGCGGCTCGGGCCGCCCGAATGCCAATCTGCTGTCAGTCACAGTGGTTAGCGGGTCGGATCAGTAGGTGAAAACACCCGCACCGACGTGCCTGATAGGCGGTTAGCCGGGTGCTTGATCCGGCAGGATGCAGGTCGTGGCCGGAGACGGATTGGGTGATGAGCCTCTGGCTGGCCAGGGGATCGTGCCGGGATCGTTCGAGTGCGCGGCCTCCCACGGGGCGCGCCCCGGTCGGCGCCCACCCCGTTGGCCACTGGGTCGAATTTCTCAGGCGAATATCACCAAATCCTCATGGTCTGCGGCCCACACTGTGCGGTCGGCCCGCCACACTTGTCACTCGCGAGGAGCGCGCATGCGCCGCCCTGTCGTTCGCCGCCCCGTCACGCTGGTCGCCGCGGCGGCCGGTCTGGCGCTGCTGCTCGCGGGATGCGCCGGTACCACCCGGGCCGGTGGCACCGGGGCTGCGGGGTCTGGGCAGGGCGCAACGCCGCGTGGCGCAACGACGAGCAGCGCCTCGAGTTCCCCGGTGGCGCTGTCGGTGCCAGTGTCACTGTCGGCGTCCACGCCCGGGACCGGCACGGCGGTGTCGACGCTGACCAGCTCATCGGTGCGGACTCTGCGGGCACCGGCGGGGCTCTCGTGGAAGTCGGTCCCGGGGTCCCCGGCACTGGCCACGGCCGCCTTGGACGGCGGGGCGGTCTCGCTGCTGTGGATGGACCCCACCCGACTGCGGTTCAGGTATGTCCCGGGCACCCTGTTCCCCGAGGGCGGTCCGGCCACCACCGCGGACAACACCCCCTCGACCTGGCTGTCGAGCATGGTCGCCGGTTTCAACGGCGGGTTCATGCTCAAGGACCACGTCGGCGGCTACTACTACCTCGGGCGCACCGTGGCCCCGCTGCGTCCGGGGTACGCGGCGTTCGTGATCACCAGGAGCGGCGCGCTGTCGGTGGGCGTGTGGGGTCGCGACCTGCGGATGAGCCCGAACGTGCTCGTCGTGCGGCAGAACCTGCGGCCCCTGGTCGACCACGGGGTCGCGCAAGCCTCATCCGCCGACGGCCCGGGCACCTGGGGGCTGGCCATCAACCACGCTCCGCTGGTCAACCGCTCCGCGCTGGGCCGGCTACCCAACGGCTCACTGATCTTCGCCTACGGGGCCTCTGTCCGGGCCAGCACGCTGGCCGCCAGCCTGGTCCGGGCCGGTGTGACCGAAGCCGTCATGCTCGACATGAACCTCACCTGGCCGACCGGCTACACCTACACCCACGTCGCCGGCCACCTGCACGGCACCAAGATCAACTACCACATCGTGCGCCCCCCGACGACCTACTTCACCCGCTTCAGGAAAGACTTCGTCGCGGTCCTGTCGAACTGACCGCTGCCAGTCACCCAGCGCTGCGAGCCCGGCCGGGCTCGCAGCCAGCACGGGACGGACCGGACCGCCCCGACGTGCCGATCCGGGGCGGGACGGTCCGGCGTTCTCGCCCGCCTATGGGGCCGTTCAGGTGGGCTCGATGACCACAGCGTCACCGAGGGCGATGTGTCCGGGGATCACGACGTCGGCGTAGACGCCAATACACATGTCCCGATGAAGCGCTGAGGGCGCGCAGCCACGGGGTGAGCGTCTCGACGTCGTCCTGGGCGAGGTTGATGGTGCGGCACCGTTGGATGCGCTCGACGACTGCGAGCACCGAGGTGCCCATCCGGATACGCCGACCCACCCAGGTCTCCTCGATGAACGGCTCGGTCGTTTCGGCCAGCACGTTGGGGCGCAGTCTGCGATGGTCGGCGTCGACGCCGAGTTGCTCTCGGCACCACGCGACCGAACTGGTGCCCACGATCGACATCGCTCCCGGCGTCTTGATGCGGCACCCCGGCCTCGGCAGTCACTCGCACAGGAGTCGCGAAGACGCTGCTCAGCTCGTCGTCGAGAGCAGGGTCACCCACGGTCCATTGCCCCGCGTCTGACCGAACGACGACCCCGTCGTCTCGGGTCGACGCTGCGAAGGTGAAGACCGGGTCGTGACGACGGAACCGACGCGTGCTCTTGCCCGACGCAAAGTGCCCGCCGTCGTCCTCCACAGCCCACCAGCGGTCACCAACGACGCCACGCGAATCGAGGTCCACCTCGCGGAGCGACTCCCCTGCCATGGACTTCACCGGGTAGCGACGCAGGTCCACTACGGCGAGAGTCATCAACGCAGGCTACAAGGCCGTCGTCGTCGCCCCGCGCCCGCTACGTGTAGATCATGCGCGCGTCGATCCGGCAGCAGGTGCGCAGTGACTGACCTGATAGCAACGGCAGGTCCCTGGGGTGCGGAACCTGGAATGAGCCCTCGCAGCCGCTGCCTCCATCGCTTTGCGTCGCACTCGAGCCGACGTTCTGTTCCTAATCGGGGCCGTTACTCCCTACCGGATCGCCCACACCCACGCCACGCTGGGAGTACGTAGGGGGTCATGATGCGCGTCACCGGGAGCGCTGCCGCAGTGGGGCTGTTGGTGTTCAGTGTCGGGTTGGCAGCGGTCGCCGCGTGCGGTGGCCCGGCGACCCAGCCCGGTATCGGAGCGTCACCGTCCGCAGCGCGCTCTCCCACGGAGAGCACCGGCGCCACGACCACACCCGCCCCGTCGCCGATGGTGACCCCTTCGCCTTCACCCTCGCTGTCCGTCAGCGTGGTGGCCGCCCGTGTGACCTACCCCTGGTCGTGGCCCAACGACCCGACCACGCCAGGCCGGGTGACGCACTCTCCCCCCGTACCGCCGGTGCCGGAACTGGTCCGGATCAGCGTGGGCAACCACCCCGCTGACTCCAGCGGGCTGCCGTTCAACCGGATCGCCTTCACCTTCACCACCGCGTTCCCCAGCTACCGGTTCTCCTTCACCGACAGGCTGATCAGCGACCCCAAAGGCCAGGTCGTCCCGCTCGCTGGGCTCGGCCCGCTGACCGTGGTGTTCACCCCAGCTCAGGCCCACACTCCTGACGGGGCCAGTTCCACGATCACCTCACAGCCGACCCGGCCCCTCGGCTACCGGCCCATGGCCGACTACGCCGAAGCCGGAGACTTCGAGGGCGTGCTCACCTACGGCGTCGGCATCACCTGGCCGATCCCGCACTCCAACCCGCAGTTCCTAGTCCGCGCCTACGAGGTGGAGACGGTTGCTCCCGATGGCCAGCACCAGTACGTGGTCGCCATCGACGTGGATGCCACCATCCGAAGCGGGTCGTAGCAGGCGCCAACCGCGACAAACGCCGGCAGGTCTTCCGCCCCCGACCATCCCCGGGTAACGACCGGCTCGGCCAGCGCGGCAAGGACGGCGGCGGGCCCCCGCTCGGCTTGGGCGCGGGCCGCCGGGCTGGGCCGGTTGCCGGTCAGGTCCTTACGCTTCCTAACCCGCTTCCGAGTGCTGAAAGCCTTCCTCGACCAGGTACATCAGGTCGGCGGTCAGACGATCTTGGAGTACTGGATCCCGGCAGAGGACCTGGATCGTTTGAACGCCAGCATCGTGGGGCCGATCGAGGTAGCGCCGAGAACCAAAGCCGGACCACGGCCACGACCACGAACTAGCCGCACCCACAACGGCATCCCTGCCGTTGAAGGGCTGGTGTGGCGATAGGGACTGACTCCTCTGGCGGCGCCTAATCGGGCGGTGTGACGGTGGTTTCGTGTCGGTCGCTGTGGTGAGTGTGGTGGGCCTGCGCAAGTCGTATGGCTCGACGGTGGCTGTGGATGGGG